>CAZLNV010000001.1:0-51702 GCA_964561095.1 uncultured Muribaculaceae bacterium
ACAATTTTATTGCATTTTATCTTATTAACTATATCTTTTCAAATTCCTTTAAAGAACAATAAAAAAGTCACATTGACTAATAATAACTCAAGAGATGTGACTACATCCATGTGGTAACCAAATTTAACTCCCTATAAGAAAAAAACTACAATTGAAGAATTATGCTTCTTCTTTTTTTCATGCAATGTATAATTGTAAATGATGTGATACCAAAAAGATAATAAAAATAATAACGGTATGATAAGATAAAATTGTTAATTAGAAATAGTTAGCAATTTTCTTTGCTGAAGAGGAGAAAGCCAGTTAAGGGATTGAGTAGGAATGGAGTTAGAACGAAAAAGATATCTTTTCATTTGAAGTAAGAGGTCATCATAATAATAAAAGAAATAATAATAAAATAATAGATTATGATACTGATGGTGTTATGTTATGGAATGGAGTTAGATGTGAAAGTAAACCTTGTAGTAAAATTGAACTTGATGAGTTAAATTCACTATTAGCAGAATTTAAAGGTGATAGTGATGTATAACGCTAATATTAGAATCATAAATTTTATTATGAATAAAAATAATAATTTATCAGATGATAAACAAAAAATATTTAAAGAGTTGATTATAAAATACTTATTAAAAAAAATAGTAGGTGAAAACTTAAATGGAACATGATTTGTGTATTGAAAAAAACTATGTTAATATTGATTTATCTTATAGGGAGTTAAGTGCTATTAGAGGAGGAGTAAATGAACAATAGCTACTTAACAAATATAATGTATAATGCAGGAATATATATAAGATTATCCCAAGAAGATAAAGATAAAAAATATGAATCAGATAGTGAAAGTGTTTTAAATCAACGACAAATACTTACTGAATATGCTAATAATCAAGGCTTTAATTTAATAGATGAATATATTGATGATGGGTATTCTGGCACAACATTTGATAGACCTGGATTTGAAAAAATGATAAATGATATTGTGAAGAAGAAAATTAATTTAGTAATCGTAAAAGATTTATCAAGATTAGGTAGAGATCATGTTAAAACAGGATACTATATAGAAACATATTTTCCAGAAAATAAAGTAAGATTTATTTCAATAATGGAAAGTTATGACAGCATAAAAAATCAAGCGAGTAATGATTCATCAACTTTTATAATTGCATGTAATGATTATTATAGTAAACAGAACTCTTTAAAAATTAGAAATGTTTTAGATGACAAAAGAAAAAATGGAAAGTTTATTGGTAGTGCACCATGCTATGGGTATATTAGAGATACTAACGATAAAGGACATTTAATTCCAGATCCAGAAACAGCACCAATAGTTAAACAAATATTTGAATGGCGACTAAATGATATAGGAGTATCCGAAATTGCTTCAAAATTAACTAAAATGGGTATTAAGACACCTGCTGGGTATAAAAATATAAAATATTCTTCAAAATTAAAAGAAAGAGATATTTGGACTATTCATTCTGTTATTAAAATATTATCCAATAGAATGTACACTGGCGATATGATTCAGCATAAACAAACAAAAGTAAATTATAAGTCTAAAAAGAAAATAGCATTAGATGAAAAACTATGGTTAGTTGTTGAAAATACACATGAACCATTAGTTGATAAAGAAACATTTAAAATAATTCATAATAAAAAAGTTTCTAATAACAGAAGTATAAGAATAAAAACTAATAGAAGTAAAAGATTGCTTGAAGGATTATTATATTGCAAAGAGTGTGGAAATAGACTTGGAGTTTTACATAGAAAAAATAAAAATTACTGGACTATTAATTGCAATAAGTATGCAAGAGATCCAATAAGAAAAAGATGTTATCCTCATTTCTTTCCATATGATTATTTTGAATCTCAAGTATTAAGTAATTTATATAGTTATGTAAGAGGACTATTTAGTGCATTAGATATAGAAGAATTGAATAAGGAAATTATCAAAAGAACCGAATCTGAAACTACTGATACAAAAAATAATATTAAGAATCTGGAAAATGAAAAGAAGAAATTATTAACTAGTCTTGAAACTTTATACAATGATAGAATTGTTGGAAACATATCAATTGATACTTATAAGCAGATAGCAATTTCTTATGAAAATAAAGTGTCTTTAATTAATTCTAGAATTGAAGAACTAAATGGTTTAATTACAAATAAAACTATAATAAAAAATATTCCTAATTATACAAATAAAATAAGAAACCTTCTAAATATTAAGAATCCCAATAGAGAATTATTATTTACAATAATCGAAAAAATAGAAGTGGACAAAAACAGAATGATAACAATAATATTTAGATACAAGATACTAGATAATTTATCTTTTAAATATCAAGAAATGAATATAATAAGAAATCCATATGGTAGAAAGGGCAAAAACAAATAACAAATCACCACTAGTAACCATTCGCAGGCGGTGACGGTGCTGAAGTGATTTATGCTCTTAGGAATACATCAGCTTTATCAAAAGATATACTAGATGAAATTGAAAAAGAAGGGCAGAATGTAAGAAAATATTATCAGCAAAGATTGCCAAGTAATCCTATTAAAGATTATTATTTTATGCATAGGAATACTCCAAATACAGAAGCTGTTATAGTGGAATATGGGTTTTTGGATAGTACTGGGGATGATGTAAATCAACTTAAAAATAATTACAAAGAATTTGCTGAAGCAGTAGTTAGAGGTGTTTCTAAATATAAAAGCATTCCATATGTGGCTCCAGCTGGTAGTGGATATTATACAGTTAAAAAAGGAGATTCACTTTGGAGTATAGCTACTTCTGCAGGTTTAACAGTTGAAGAATTAAAAAAATTAAATAATTTATCGACTAATACATTAAGTGTAGGTCAAACTTTAAAAATAGCGCAATCCGCTAGTGAAAAAATACCAGAAGATTATTTGATTTATAGCGTAAAATCTGGAGATAGTTTGTATTCAATAGCCAATAAATATAATACAACAGTTAATACTTTAATGAGCGTCAATAATTTAACGTCTTCAAATTTGAAAATTAATCAACAATTATTAATACCTAAAAGTGAAGAAGTTGAAATAGAAATCAAACCAGGAGCTGGAACTGAATATATTGTAGTTAGTGGAGATAGTCTATATTCAATAGCCAAAAAATATAATGTAACGGTAGATCAGATAAAAAACGCTAATAATTTAGAGAGTAATTTACTTAGCGTAGGTCAAAAATTATTAATTCCTACCGGAGAAGCTACAATTGAAAAAGAAGAAACTCCATCTGTTGGAGGAATTAATTATGTAGTTCAAAAAGGGGATAATTTATATTCAATAGCAAATAAATATGGAATTACTATAGAACAGTTAAAAAATGCTAACAATTTAACAACTAATTTATTACAGGTAGGTCAAATTTTACTAATACCAGGTACAACTAATTATGCTACTTATACTGTTGAAAAAGGAGATTCATTATGGAAAATAGCTAATACTTATGGAATTACTGTTGAAAAATTAAAAGCAACAAATAATTTAACTTCAAGTTTGTTAACTGTGGGCCAGGAATTATTAATACCTACAAATTAAAAGAGAGATATGCTAATACATATTTCTCTTTTATAATAGTTTATTTTTTTAACATTTCTATTACTTTATTACCTATACCCATCTTTTCTGCATATAATAAAAGATTATCAATATTTTTATTTTCACTAGCAATATACTTTCTAATACATTTATTTACTAGTTCTTTACTAAATCTTTTATCTGACCTTATCATATCACAAATAGTTCTTTCTAAATCATATATTTTAATCTGATATCCCATTTTATCTGTAAATTCCATAATACCCAAATTAAACCATTCTTTTTTTACATAAAATATATCATGCTTTTTAAAACCTTCACAAAATACATTATTTATACATGTAGCCTGAATGTTGTCTGGTTCATTTACTAGTTTATGAAAATATAAAGCAGTTAAATGTGAGTAAACTGTTTTAGGAAATCTCAATTGAAAGGTATAATATATATCTTCTTTTGTTTTTCTAGATATATAGATACCACGTTCTACATTTATAATTTCACCATAATCTACTAAAAATGTTAAATAGTCTCTAGCAATTCTATTTTGTGTCAATTCCTTTGTAGTTAAATAGCCATTGTTTTTATTTAGCAAATACTTTATTTTTTCAGTATTTGAAAATAATCTAGTTTTTCTAGTTAATTTTTTCTTAACACTTAGTATATATTTATTATTATCATTCATATAAACCTCAATTATAATATACATCATATCATAGAGTTTGTCAAATTAATTAATTTAATTTGCATATTTATAATTAATGGTATATAATTTTATTGGTGAATAAAATGTCAAATGTTTATAAAATGTTAAGCGATTTTAAAAAGAACTATCCAAAAACTATAGCTTGGAGACTAGAAAAGCATTCAAGAGTTATTGATGATTATATTGATGCAGATGAAAAGGTAGTTTATGCTTTTTGTGGACAAAAGAATGACTGCTGGTATGACATTACATCAAGTTGCGCAGTTGTGCTTACTAATAAAAGACTATTAATAGGTCAGCAATTATTTTTTGGGAGGAAGTTATATACTCAAGTTACTCCAGACATGTATAATGATTTAAAAGTTTATCACGGAATATTGTATGGAAAAATCACAATAGATACTATAAAAGAAGTAATAATATTAACTAATCTAGATAATAGATCTTTAGATGAAATAGAAACGAACATATCCAGTTTTATGTTAGAAGCTAAAAAGCAAAAATAAAAAACACAAATGTGTTTTTTTAATTTTCAAAAAATACTTGATACCATATTAGAAAAATATAAATTGTCCATGCTTTTTTATAATTATCAATTCTTCCTGTATAAGTTAGATCTAATAGTTTGTTAATAGCATTGTTATCAAATAATTTTTTGCTAATATCACTATTAAAAGTTTTTTTCATTTTAGAATATACATCTTCTGTTTTGATCCATTCTTTTAAAGGAACCGGGAATCCTAATTTCTTTTTATTATATGACTCATTAGGAATAACTTTTCTAGCCGCTTCTCTTAAAGCAATTTTTGTTTTACTTTCAGAAAGCTTTACATTTTGGGGTAAAGTTCTTGCTACTTCATAAACGTCTTTATCCAAGAATGGAACTCTAACTTCTATAGAATTTGCCATTGCCATTTTGTCCGATTTAAGAAGAATATCTTTTTGTAACCAATAAATGACATCTATTGTTTGCATCTTTGCTAAATTTGATTGATTTTTAATTTTAGAATAAACTGGTTTTGTAATGTCTTTATTTTTTCTAGTTGTTTTATTTAATAATATTTCATTTCTTTCTTTTTCATTAAATACTTTGTTTACTCCAATGTATCCTTCTTCTAGAGTTTGACCTCTTCTAACTAAAAAGTTAATATATCTATGTGCTGGCAATACTGATGCTACTTTTGATATAACTTTTCTAATATTAAATGGAATCTTGTTATAAAAAGAATGATTAACTTCATCTAAATAATAATTATATCCTCCAAACAATTCATCTGCTCCTTCACCAGAAAGAACAACTTTTAAATCTTTAGATGCTAATTGTGCTAAAAAATATAGTGCAATAGCAGAAGGATCAGCAAGAGGCTCATCTAGGTGATAAACAACTTTTTCTAAAGAATCAAAATATTCTTTTTTAGATATTATTTTATATTTATTTTTAATATTTAATCTTTTTGCTAAATCTTGAGCATAATTAAGCTCGCTAAAACCTTTTTCTTTATATCCAATTGTGAAAGTTAAGTTAGGTTTAGATAAACTTACAATATAACTTGAATCTACGCCACTGCTTAGAAAAGAACCGACTTGGACATCGCTAATATTATGATGTATAACCGAATCTTCCATAACATTTCCAATTTTATTAACAGCCTCATCAAACTCAATATTCTCTTCATCAAATTTAAAATCAAAGTAAGATTCGATTTTAAATTTATTGTTTTTATAAGTAAAAAAATGTCCAGGTGCTAATTTATAAACATCTTTAAAAAATGTTTCTTCATTAGGAACAAAGTTAAATGATAAATATTCGGGTAATACATTTTCATTCAATTCTTTTTTAAAAAGAGGATGAGATAAAAAAGCTTTAATCTCAGAAGAAAACATAAAAGTGTCATTAGTTTTATAGTAATATAAAGGCTTAATACCAAAATAATCTCTAGCACCAAATAATGTATCCTTTTTTTTATCATAAATTACAAAAGCAAACATTCCTCTAAATTTTGATAAACATTTTTCCCCATATTCAATATAAGAATTTAATAAAACTTCAGTGTCACTGTTATTGTTAAATTTATATCCTTTTGTGATTAATTCTTTTTTTAATTCTTGGTAGTTATACATTTCCCCATTATAAATAATACTGTAATTATTATCAGCTGAAAACATAGGCTGACTACCAGTAGCTAAATCTATAATAGAAAGTCTTACGTGCCCTAAAGCAGTATCATTATTAATATAAAATCCATTTTCATCAGGGCCTCTATGTTTAATTCTTTCAATCATGGATTTAATAATTTTTTCTTTGTTCTTACTTTTATCAACAAATCCTACTATTCCACACATATTTTCTCCTATAAATAAAAAATAAAAATTTCACTTGGAATTTTTATTTATATTACAAATTGGCAGGAGTAGTAGGAATTGAACCCACATAAACGGTTTTGGAGACCGTCATTCTACCTTTAAATTATACTCCTATAAAAATCCTTTTGTGTAATTTATTATAACATATGAATTACTTTATTTCAACAAAACTCATATAATATTTTAGGTGATTTATATGCTTTTAGCGTATACTACAAAGGAATTAGATTTATGTGCAAGACTTATGAGAGCTGAAGCGTTAGCTGAGGGTGACCTTGGCATGCTTATGGTTGGCAATGTAATTGTTAATAGAGCAATTGCTAATTGTTTGGATTTTAAAAATATTAGAACTATAACTGACGTTGTGTATCAATCTCCCGGAGGTTTTACCGGGAAAAACAGTTCATTATTTAGTGGAAGTGCAACTACAAAAGAAAAAGAACTTGCAAAAAGAGTATTAAAGGGTGAATATTATCATCCTGCCACTAATGCATTATGGTTTTACGCTCCTTCAGCCGGAAGCAGTTGCAAAAGCACTTGGTTTAATCAAAGAAATTCAGGAAAATATAAAAGTCATTGTTTTTATGTTCCGGATCCAGGAATATGTGAACAACTATATTAAAAAATCACTTTTAAAGTGATTTTATCTTTTTAATTTTCTTGTCATTACTTCATCTAATAGTTCTGGCTTTATATTTGTAATAGACTTTATAGATTTGTGAGTATTTAGATTATTAATTATTTCGGCCATCTGGTAAGAGCAATCTACTGCTTTAAACCAAGGTTTTCCTAATGCTTTAGTGTATCCATAAGTTAAATTAGTTGAATATATTTTATTAAATAATTTTTCATCATATTTTTCTTGTAATTTATCTATTCCTTCAGTAAATAGCGAGAATGTTGCGAATAAATATATATTATTTGCACCTTTTTCTCTAAGCAATCTTGCAGTATCTAAAATTGAACTACCTGAAGAAATCATATCATCTATTATTACCACATCTTTACCTTTTGCATCTGGACCAATATAAATATGTTCTAATATTGGATATTTCCCGTTTACTAAATTCCCAGTTAAATCTCTAGATTTATAGCACATTCCCATATTGCATCTAAATACTCCAGCATAGTATTTTGCTCTTTTAGTAGCACCTTCATCAGGAGCGATAACTAACATATTATTTAAATTAATATCCTCATTATCTAAAAAATCTTTCATAATATAGTTAGTTGCAAATATATTTTGAAATTCTGTGTTTGTGCCGGCTAAAGCATGCTTAACACCCGGACTATGAACATCATATGTAATTATCTTTTTCACTCTGTCATTTGATAAATCTTTTAAGGCATCAGCACAATCATTTGATTCATAATTAACCGCACTATGTTGTCTACTTGCATAAAGAAATGGGGTAAACACCGAATAATTATTTGTGTGTCCCGAAACTGCTGATACAACTCTTCTAATATCTGCGTAATGATCATCTGGACTTTTATAATTTGTGTGTCCATACATCTTATAAGTACATTCCGGATTTTCGGGATCTGACAAAATATACAAATCTTTGTCTCTGACTGATGATTTTATTACTGTTTTAGCACACCCATCATTAAATCTTGGCTCTTCAATTTTTGTTATATAATTAGTATTATTTTTTCTAATAATATTTAAATTTTTTTGTACTTTTTCCCCTAGCTCTTTGCAATTGTTTAATACAATTAGACTTAAATTATCTTCCATAAAACCTCGCTACCATATTATTATAAATCTAAAAAAAATATTAATCAATCAAATAACTTGATTTTTAGCTTAAATTGTAGTATTATCATTTGGTATTTAAAAGGGGATGAAGCAAGTGGAAAAAATCATAAACTTTGCGGTAGTAGCGCACGTTGATGCTGGAAAAAGCACATTAGTTGACGCATTATTAAAACAAAACAATGTATTTAGGGATAACGAAGAAGTTGTAGATTGTGTGATGGACAGCGGAGACTTAGAGCGTGAAAGAGGCATCACTATCACAGCTAAAAATTGTTCTATAAGATATAAAGATTATAAAATGAATATAGTAGATACTCCCGGTCATGCTGATTTTTCAAGTGAAATTGAAAGAATTATTAAAACAGTTGATACTGTTGTTCTTTTGGTTGACTCAGCTGAAGGACCAATGCCCCAAACTAGATTTGTATTAAAAGAAGCATTAAAGAATAACTTAAGACCTATTTTATTTATAAATAAAATAGATAAAAAAGATGCTAGAGTTGATGAAGTTATCAATATGACCTTTGATTTGTTTTGTGAATTAGGAGCTACCGATGAACAACTAGATTTTCCAATTATTTATGGAACTGCGAGAGAAGGAATTGCTAAATATGAGATGGAAGATGAAAGCAATTCAATTGAACCTTTACTTGAAACAATTTTAAAACAGGTTGAACCTTATAAAGGTAGCGAATCTGATAATTTGCAGTTACAAATTTCTTCGCTTGATTATGACCCGTTCATTGGTAGACTTGGAATTGGAAGAGTAACAAAAGGCGCAATAAAAAATAATGAAATGGTAACCTTAGTCAAAAACAATGGTACTATTGAGAGTTTTAGGGTGACTAAAATATATGTATATGAAGGAATTAAAAGAAAAGAAACAAATATTGCATATTATGGAGACATAGTTGTATTATCAGGATGTCCCGATATCTCAATTGGCGACACTATTTGCACAAAAGATATAATTGATCCGCTTCCTAGAATTGAAATAGAAAAACCTACAATGAGCATGAATGTTCTTGTCAATAATTCTCCTTTTGCTGGTAAAAGTGGTAAATATGTAACTAGCAGACATTTAAGAGATAGATTACTTGCTGAACTTGAACGTAATGTTGGACTTGAAGTTGAAGATTTACCTGATGGTGATGGCTTTAAAGTATCTGGTAGAGGTGAATTACATTTATCTATATTACTTGAAAATATGAGAAGAGAAGGTTATGAAATGGGTGTTTCAAAACCTGAAGTTATATTTATTGAAAAAGATGGAATTAAGACTGAACCATATGAGAGAGTAATTGTTAGTTTACCGGATGAATTTTCTGGAACAATTATAAATGATATGAATGAAAGGAAAGCCTCATTAGAGTTAATATGCCCTGATTCAGATGGTTATACTAAATTAGAATTTTTAGCTCCTACTCGTAGTTTAATTGGTTATAGAAACACATTTATAACAAATACTAAAGGTATGGGAACGATGGTAAAGAGTTTTGATTCATACAAACCTTATGCAGGAGCTTTATCAAAACGTAAAAATGGTGTTCTTGTTTCTATGGAAAATGGTACTACATTTGCATATTCATTATGGAATCTTGGCGATAGAGGAATTATGATAGTGAAACCTGCTACAGAGGTTTATAAAGGAATGATAATTGGTATAAACAATAGAGATAATGATTTGGATGTTAATCCTTGTAAAAATAAAGAAATGTCAAATACAAGAAGTAGTGGAGCTGATGAAGCTTTGACTTTAACGCCGCCAAAAACCTTTACTTTAGAAGAAGCATTGGAGTTTATTGAAGAAGATGAGTTAGTGGAAATAACTCCAGATGACATTAGACTTAGAAAAAAAATATTGGATTCAAAAGAAAGGTTTAGACATTATAATAAATAGTGGGTATTTATGAAAAGAAAAGTATTGAATGAGGTAATTGTAATAGTTGCGACTGGAGTAATATTATATTTCTTGTTAAGAGATAATTTTCATGCATCTCTTTTAGTTATAAAAAATATTAATATTTTATTATTTGCTTTAGCAATATTACTTTATATAGCAGTGTTTTCACTAGAAGCTCTTGTTTCTATGAAACTTGTAAAAGAGTATAAAAAAGATTATTCTTTTAAAGAAGCATTTAAGTTATCTTTGATTACAAGATTTTTTAATGGAATAACTCCTTTTTCAACGGGCGGAAGACCACTGCAAGTTTATGAACTTAAAAAAAATGGTGTTAGAATACTTGATGGAACTAATGTAATTGTTCAAAATTTTATGATATTTCAAATATCTTTAATATTATTTTCTACATTAACATTTATAATAAATGCTATATTTGGTTTTTTTTCTCTAGATGGTTTTTTATATAAAATGACAATATTAGGATTTGTTATAAATGTTATTATTTTAGTTGTAGCTTTAATCTTTAGTATTAGTAAAAATATAAATAAAAAGATAATTAATGGTATTATTAATGCCGGAGTTAAAATTAGATTAATAAAGGACAAAGAAAAATATTACAAAAAATATGATGCTTTATGTAATGACTATTATAATGCTTTTAATGATTTTAAACATAAAGATAAATTAATATTATCTACGATTGGAATTCAATTAATATCACTTGTTGTATTTTATTCAATAGTGATATGTGTGTTTGCTTCTTTAAAAGCACCTATTCATAATATAATTCCTATGATAATAGGTTCAAACTTTGTGTTTTTAGCAGGATCTTATGTACCTATTCCCGGAGGAACTGGAGGAATCGAATATGCCTTTTTAGGATATTTTGGTTCATTTGTAAGCGGAGGATTATTATCTTCAATATTAATTATATGGAGATTTGCAACTTATTATTTTCCAACGCTTGCTGGAGGAATTGCCTTCAACATTAGAAGAAAAAAAGAAAAATAAATGATATAATAAAAAAGAGGTGAATAAAATGAATAAGAAGTTTTATATAACTACACCAATATACTATCCAAGCGGAAAGTTTCATATTGGCACAGCTTATACCACTATTTTAGCTGATGCATTGGCCAGATATTATCGTCTTCAATCATACGATGTTAGATTTTTAACTGGATTAGATGAACATGGTCAAAAAATACAAATAAAAGCGGAAGCAGCTGGTATTAGTCCTCAACAATACGTTGATAAGATTTCACGCGATGCAAAAAAATTGTGGAAAGATTTGAATATAACAAACGATAATTTTATTAGAACTACCGATAAAAGGCATATTGATTCCGTTCTAAGGGCATATAACATTTTATTTGAAAATGGAGACATTTATAAAGGAAAATATGCAGGAAAATATTGCATCCCGTGTGAAACTTTTTTTACTGAGAGTCAAATTATTGATGGTAAGTGCCCTAATTGTGGTAGAGAACTAAATGAAGTGGAAGAAGAAGCGTACTTTTTCAATATGAAAAAGTATGAAAATAGATTAAAAGATTTTTATAAAAATAATCCAAATTTTTTACAACCGGAGTCAAAGAAAAATGAAATTATGGGCAGTTTTTTAAATGAGGGATTAGAAGATTTATGCATTTCAAGGACAACATTTGAATGGGGAATAAAAGTACCTAATGATCCAAAACACGTAATGTATGTGTGGTTAGATGCTTTACTTAATTATGTTACAGCATTAGGATATTTATCTGATGACGAAACTTTATTGAAAACTTATTGGCCAGCAGATATTCAAATTATAGGAAAAGATATTTTAAGATTTCACGCTATTTATTGGCCTATATTTTTAATGGCATTAGGTTTAGAACTTCCTAAAAAAATATTTGTTCACGATTTTATAATGATGAAAGACGGGAAAATGAGCAAATCAAAAGGGAATGTGATATACCCTGATATACTTTCTGATGTTTATGGAGTAGATGCTGTTAGATATTGTATTTTGAGGGCTCTTCCATATGGACAAGACGGAGAGTTTACACCAGAATATTTTGTTGAAAAATATAATGGCGATTTATGCAATGATTTAGGCAATCTTTTAAATAGAACAATTGCTATGATAAATAAATACCATAATGGATATATTGAAATTAGTGAATGCGAAACTTTAATTGATAAAGAACTAAAATCAAATGTAAAAGAAGAAATTTCTAATTATGAAAAGGCGATGGAAAATATAAATATACAAAGCGCTTTGTCTAGCATAATGAGTATAGTTTCTAAAAGCAATAAGTATATTGATGATACAACACCTTGGAGTTTATATAGCAATGAGAAAACAGAAGAATTAAAAACTGTTATGTATAATTTATATAATAATTTAAGAATAGTTGGCATACTATTTAGTCCGTTTATACCAGAAACTTCCGATGAAATATTTAGACAATTGAATTTATCAAAAGATCAAATAAAGTATGAAACTTTATATAGTAAAATAAATATAGAAGGAAATAAGGTAATTGAAAAAGGAATCCCTTTATTTAATAGACTTGATGCTACTATAGAAATACCAAAGTTACAAGAACTAATGAAAACCAAATAATTTTATTTGGTTTTTCTATATCTAAAAATTGATACTATACCAGAAGATAATTCAAATATATTTCCTAAAAGAGATGCATACGCGCCAACTGAAAAATTATAAATCATCCAAAGAAGTGCTGAAACGGTAAATACATATCTAATTACTTTCATGTTATTCTTCCAAGTTGAAAATGTATATAATAAAGTAATTGCGATAGGAATTAGATTAATAAATATTGCCAAAGCACCAATAACGTTTTTATCAAATCTTGATAAACCAACCGCTAATATTAGAATTGTAAATATTATCAATGAATAAACCGGAATATTTTTATCATTTTTATTATATCTATAAAATGTTGTAAGTCTTGCTACAGAAACAAAATTCATTAAAGCTGCAACATAAACACCCAAAAGCATATATTGTACAGCGTAAAATATATTGGCTATTATTTGAAATTTTAATAATTTTTCTTTATTACTTTGTTGAACACTTAATATATAAAAAATAAAAGCAATAATTCCAACAACAAAAGCTACGATTTTCATATATTCACCTATAATGATTATATAACATTTTTTAAAATAATAAATAATAAAAAATTATAATGTAAAGAAAAAAGTTGCTTAACGCAACTTATTCTATTTCTATTTTTCTTTTAGTATTTTTTTCTTCAAGAACTGGTACAGTAACTTTTAAAACGCCGTTGTTAAATTCAGCTTTTACATTGCTTTCATCAACATTTCCAACATAAAATTGTCTTCTTACTTTACCATAAGTTCTTTCTTTTCGAATGTATTTCTTTTCTTTTTCTTCGGTTTTACTATCTTTTTGTGCTTCAATAGTTAAATAACCATTTTCACATTCAATAGAAATATCTTTTTTATCAAAGCCAGGAACGTCCATTTCAACATGATATTTACCATTATCTTCATAAATGTCACATTTCATCATTCCAAAGTTATTATCTTCTTTGATAAAATCATCGAAAAAATTGTCTAAATAGAATTTACTTGGTAATAAACTCATTTCACATCCCTCCTTCATTATTAATATATCGCAATTTTTAGCACTTGTCAATAGAGAGTGCTAAAATAATTAAAATTTTAAAAATTCAGTTATATCTACTTCTAAAATGTCAGCGATTAAAGCTAGCGTCTCAATTGAAATTGAAGCTTCCACATTCTTTGCTTCTAAATTTTTAAGATACCCATAAGATAAGTTACATTTTTGTGCTAACTCAAGACCGGTAAGACCTTTTTCTTTTCTTATCCTTTTTATATTTTGCCCAATTACTGAATAAATATTAGTTTTCTTTTTTTTATTATTTTCCATATATACCTACTATTTTTATTTTCTCACAAAACACGTTTAATAAAAGTCATACAATGTATGACTAAATATAGTTAAAAATTATAATATAAAATAGTGAAATTTATTTAAAATAAACAATAAATTGACATTATTAAACTTTAAGTGTATCATTTAAGTGACAAATGCTTGGAGGTGATTTTTGATGTCTAAAAAGGATAAGTATTTAAATGATCTTAATAATACTTTGGATAATTATAAATACAAAAAAGACATTGTAGATAAATATGACTCCTTAATAGAAAAAAAATTATCTGAAGGGCAAAAGATTACTGAAATAATTAAAGAGTTAGGTAGTGCAAAAGACATTCGCAATAAAGAAGTCACTACTTACAGGGTTACAGAAAAAATTAAAAATATAAAAAATAAAATAAAAGATAAAAGTAAAAAAGTACTAACTTCTACTAAGAAATTTTTAAGAAACAGAAGTAAAAAAATAGAATTTAAAAATAAATTAAATAAGTTTAAAAATAAATTTAAATTTAAAAAGAATAAGAAAAAACCAGTTAAAAAGAATAGAGATAATATTCTTAATAAAACTAAAAAAGTGGTATTAGCAAAAAAGGTAAAGTCTAAATATAGCTTATTAATTTTTATTGTTCAAGTATTACTATTTATACTTTTATTTTATGTTTTAGTAATTTTTATGGCTTCTTTATTTGCTATTCTAGATGGTATAAAATTTTACGGTTTATCTATATTTTTATTCGGGTTATCTTTATTTATATATTTAATATTAAGTTATTTGGATAGGAAAAAATATTGTATAGATGTTAATTCTAGATTTTATTTTATATCATTTGTATTAACTTTATTAATATTAGCTTTAGGAGTTGGATATACAACTTATAATTATTTTGATGTAGATTATGTATCCGATTTGAGTGAAAAATATTCTTTTGTGACCCAAATATTAGAATATAGGGTTTCTAATGAAAAAGATTTGCATATTTATTTTAATAGTTGGTATAAAAATTATTATTTAATACAAATAGATGATAGATTAGATGATAAAGTAAAAGTAGAAATAAAGTATTATGAGGCATTTTATGATTTACATCATAAAATTGAAAATGGAAATATGTATATATCTCTTTCTTGTGATTCAAAAGATATAGTAAGTCTATATCTAAATAATTTAAAAGAAAATAAAATTTATAATGAAAAAGAGCTTAGCAGATATTTAATAAGAATTTATGTTAGTGAAAAGAATGCAAAAAAACTAATTATTCATAATTAGTTTTTTAATTTGTTAATTTCTTCATTTATTTTAGAAAAAGATTTATTAAATAAATTTATGCATTCTTTGTATGAACTAGGGTTTGTAGACTTTAACACTTCCATTAAAGTTTTGATATCATAAACAAGCGGGTTATAAATGGATTTTACTTCTTTAGAATTTATATTAATAATAGGTGGATTTGTTCTACTTTGAATAATATTTTGACTAGTAGCATTTGTTACCAATTCTTGCGCTATTAACATAAGCCAATTCCCAAGAGCCATTTGTTCTTGGGATGTTAAATCTCCAACCAATGCAATTCCTATTATTGAGCATATAGTTGTAGAAACAATAGGATTGGTTTGAAATAAATCTTTTTCCTTCATAATAAAATTTTATGTAAATCATTACTTTTTTATAAAGAAATAATTAAATATGTTGTATAATAGTATTTAAGGAGGACAATATGGAGTTAAAAGGAAGTAAAACGGAGGCTAATCTACTTGCGGCATTTGCTGGGGAATCTCAAGCAAGGAACAAATATGATTATTATGCTAGCAAAGCAAGAAAAGATGGTTATGAACAAATCGGTTCAATATTTGAACAGACAGCATTAAATGAAAAAGAGCACGCTAAATTATGGTTTAAGTGGCTTCATGATGGTGACGTTCCTTCAACAGAAGTTAATTTGTTAGACGCCGCTAATGGTGAAAACTATGAATGGACTGAAATGTATAGAGGATTTGCAAAAACTGCTAAAGAAGAAGGATTTGATGAAATAGCTAAATTATTTGAAGGAGTGGCCAACATAGAAAAAGAGCATGAAGAAAGATATGTAACTCTTTTAAATAAAGTAAAGAATAGTTTGGTTTTCGTAAGTGAAGAAGAGACTATATGGATATGCAGAAATTGTGGACATGTATATAGAGCAAAAGAAGCTTTAGAAATTTGTCCAGTATGTGCTCATCCTAAATCGTTTATGGAAAGAAAAGCAAGAAATTATTAAACAAAAAAAGTCATTTTATTCAAATGACTTTTTTTAGTGTTTTGAAAACACTTGCGAATATTTATCCCTTACGGGATATAAGTATTATATGCTAAAATTCAAAAATAGTAAAGAAAAATAGTGTATTTTAAATTTAAAATAAAAAACCCTAAAAGGGTTTAATATACTAATGGCGCCTGATATACGACTCGAACGTACGACCCAACGGTTAACAGCCGTTTGCTCTACCGACTGAGCTAATCAGGCACTTCAGATAGTATTATAGTAAAAGTAGTTGATTTTGTCAACCAAAATTACAAAAAAACTTTTACAATAAGATTGTTAAATGCTATAATTTATATGTAATAAAATAAAGAGGGAAATATGAATGAAGAGATTGAAATATTAGATATTCCTAAGAAGGTAAGTATTCTTGATACATATGGTGAAAATCTTTCTAGAAAAGAATATATAACAAATCCCGCAATAGGAAGAGATAAGGAAATAGAAGAAACTCTATTAATTTTATTAACTCCTGAAAAAAGTGCCTTATTAGTTGGTAAACCTGGTATTGGTAAAACAGCTATAGTTGAAGGTATTGGATATCAAATGCAACATGGCGTTATGCCGGATGCATTAAAAAATTTTGAATTAATTAAAATAAATATTTCTAGTTTGTTAGGTACCTCTGTTAGTGAAGGACAAAATGAAAATAGATTACAACTTTTAGTTGATGAGTTAAAAGAAAAGAAAAATATTATTCTATTTATAGATGAAGTACATCTACTTGTAAGTAGAAACACTAGCAATTTAAATGTAGACTTTGCTAATATGTTAAAACCGGGCCTTGATAGAGGTGAAATTAAGATGATAGGTGCAACCACTACGGAAGAATATGAAGCATATATTTTAAGAGATAGGGCATTTTTAAGAAGATTTCAAAGAGTAGATGTTAATGAACCTTCGATAGAAGATACTGTTAAAATACTTTTTGGTACTTGCCCAAAATTTGAAAAGAAAACAGGAGTAAAAGTACCATATACGGATTTCCAAAAAGAAAAAATATTTAGATTCTTAGTAAATATGACGGATGAGTATAAAAGAGTATATGAAATAGGTAATAGATATCCCGACATTGCTTTAACCCTTTTAACGAATGCATTTTCTATGGCTTTATTTGAAAATTCTAAAGAGTTAAGAATTAAACATATCTATAAAGCAATTTGTAGAACCAAAGCTGTATATGATGACTCGAAAATAAAAGAAATAGAAATATTTAGAGAACAATTTAAAGATTTAATTAATGAAGAAAATTTAGATTTAAATGATAGATAGAATCTATCATTTTTTATTAGATAAATAAAAATTTTATTATTTTATATAAGATTGAATTTTGCAGATAGTTTAGTAAGTTTAAAATTTAATATTTGGTCTTATCAGAAATTTAATTTTATATGACTAAAATTAAATTTTACTCATTTGCGACCATTTTTAGAGTGTGTTAATATGCTTTAAAAGGAGAAATTATGAGCAAAGTTTTAGAAGTTAAAAATCTAACAAAAGTTATTGGAAAAAAGAAAATATTGGATGACATTACATTTGATTTAGAAGAAGGCAAAATTCTTGGAATTATTGGTAGAAATGGTGCTGGAAAGTCAATGCTATTAAAAACAATTGTTGGATTGTGTCATTTTACTAATGGGACTATTAAACTAAATGGATATGATATTAGTAAAGAGTATGAAAATGCAATAAGAAGTGTTTGGTGTGTTATAGAAGTTCCTGCAATGTACGAAAACTTAAGTGGTAAAGAAAATTTAGAAATTTTTAGAATGATGTTTAAAAATGTTTCTGATAAAAAAATTCATGAAATAATTAAATTGGTTTCTCTAGAAGATAGTCAATATAAAAAATTAAAAATTTATTCGCTTGGTATGAGGCAAAAGCTTGGTATTGCGGTGGCACTTATTAACAATCCAAAATTATTGATACTCGATGAACCAACCAGCAGTTTAGATTCCATTGATATATTAGACTTGAAAAAATTTTTAAAATCTTTAAAAAAAACAAGCGTAATTATATCTTCTAATATGTTAAATCAAATAGAGTCAGTTTGTGATGAAGTTATATTTATGAATGAAGGAAAAATTATTAATAGAAAAGAAATTAGTAAAATAAAAAAGTGTAAATTCTCTGTAGATGATGGAGAAAAAGCAAAAAAAATATTATCAAATTGCAATTTTAATACTGAATTAGAAGTGAGTAAGGATGAAGTTTCTATCATAAATAAAATATTAGTAAAAAATAATGTAAAAGTATTTAAAATAAGTGAAGATACATGCAACTATAATTTAGAAAAAGAATTTTTATCTTTACTAGAGGATGAATGTGAGTAAATTAATAAATTTAGAATTAACTAAATTATTTAAAAGTAATGGAATCAAAGTGCTATTTATTATTTTAGCTGCTACATGTTTCTTTACAATTTACTTTTCAAATAAAAAAGAAAATTATACTATTAATAGTTATAATTTAGTTGAAGATGCTACCGAAAAATCAAAAATCTATAACGACAAAGTCAATGATTACATTAAAATTTATAATTATTATAAAGAAAATAATTTTGACATGAATTTAAAAATAAAAGGAATTATTGATACTGGTATAAATGTAATTATATTTTTATCAATTGCAGTCATTATTATATCTTCATCAAGTATAAATGAAGATATAAATAGAGAAAATATTAAAGAGTTATTAACAAAGCCACATAAAAGATGGAAAATATTACTATCTAAAACAATAAGCGTTTTTATAATTATTTTCTTACTATCTATGTTTACATATGCGTCGTATACATTATTTGTAAGCATAATAACCAACACTAATATATTTTATATTAAAGAAATAATTATACGAAACGGCAATATAAAAATAAGTTACTATTATTTAACATTTTTAAAAGAAATATTCATAAATTCAATACCATTATATTTTATTAGTATAATGACCATATTCTTATCCCTTATTATAAATAATTCTAAGGTGGTAAATGCAATTATGATATCTATAGTATTAATGAGTACTTTAATATTTCAATTCTTATTAAGTATTAATTTAAATTTAATAGAATATACATTTTTACCTTATTTAGATTTAACTATATATAAAGATATTTATAATTTGTATTTAATAAATATAAGGTATGATATTAATTTATCTATAAAAAAAGGAATAATAATCCTTTGCATTTATTTAATAATCTTTAATTTAGGAAGTATATTCTTATTCAATAAAAAAGATATTATGTAAATATCTATTTTAAAAATCCTTCTAGTATTTTTGTTTCGGCTTGGCTTTCATCTAAACCAAGTGTCATTAATTTTTTAATTTGATCACTTGCTATTTTACCTATTATTGCTTCGTGAGACATCTCTGCTTCGGAAGAGAGTGCAACGATTTCTGGGGTAGAACTAACCTTAGCCTTATCCATTATGATTGCATCGCATGAAACATGTGCAAAACATTTAGTGTCTCCTTCTGTTTTTGAATAAAATCTTTGACTAGAATTTTTTCTGGCTACTGATTTTGATGATATATCGGCACTACTATTTTTACCTTGTAATTTAATATTAAATCTGGTTTCTATAGATTCATTATTATCAGACATAAGGGTTTCTTTAATATTTAAAGAACTGTTATTATTTAATACAGCTTCTGTGCTACGCACTGAATTATCAATTCCGCTTATTTGTGCGGTTTCCATATCAAATGATGTATTTTCATTTTGATTAATAACAGTTGTTGTGTTTATATATTTATTATTTTCCATCTTACCTTCAGCATAATGTTTCTCAATATATTTAACACTAGAACCTTTTTCAATATGAAAAGTATGTATGCCATTATGAGTTGATTTTGTTTCACAATCATTATGGATGCCACACCCTGCAACTATTGTTACATTACAATTTTTCCCAATGTAAAAGTCATTGTATACTGTTTCTTCATAATTGGTCGTGTCAATAATAACTGGGATGTGAACAAATTCATCAATTGTATTATCAGCAATATAAATATCAATTCCTTGTTTATCTTTTTTTGAATTTATTTTAATATTATCTGTTTCAAATCTACTTATAGATTCACCATTAGCTCTGATGTTGTGCGCTACATCAGAATTAATTTCATAATCAGTAATTTTATTCAGCAAATCTTTATTCATTATTAACACACCTACAATCTTTGCATTTATTAGATTTAATTTTTTTTATAATTTGTCTTCTTTTCCCATACATTTTAATAATTCCATTATCTAATATTAAAATGTTATCAGCAATATTTAATATTTTTTCTTGATGTGAAACTATAATCATACTTAAGCTATTCTTAGATTTAATAGCATTAATAGTGTGAACTAAGCTATCAAAACTCCATAAATCGATTCCAGCTTCTGGTTCATCTAACATTAAAAATTTACCTTTTTTGATTAATGCAGTAGCAAGTTCAATTCTTTTGAGTTCTCCACCTGATAAAGAAGAATTAATTTCTCTATCAATATATTCTCTTGCACATAAACCAACTCCACCTAAGCATTCTTTCATTTCCATATAGGTTGGGTAATCTTTATTAGCAATTAAAAGTAAATCAAAAACAGAAATACCCTTAAAAGTAATAGGCGTTTGAAAAGTAAAAGTCAAGCCTAAATCAGCTCTTTCATTAATTTTTAAATTTGTAATATCTTTTCCATCAAGAAGTATTTTTCCACTTGTAGGTTTGATTAATCCCATAATTATTTTTAATAAAGTAGATTTACCACTACCATTAGTACCAGTTATAACTAGTGTTTCCTTTGTACTGACATTAAAATTTATCTTATTTAATATAACTTTATCTTTTATAATGTAACTAATATCTATTAATTCTAACATATAATTCACCTTTTCATTTGTTATTATATAATTATTTTTATAATTTATAAAGGGTTTATTATAAAAACTCTAATGTTACCATTAGAGTTTTGTTACTAATTATTTTTATTATTATAAGATTTTTTGTATTCGTCATGAAGCTCTTTAAATCTGTGGAAGTGAACAACTTCTCTTTGTCTCAAAAAACTAAGCGGCGCTAAAATATCTTCATCTTTTGTCAAATCCATCAAATTTTCATATGTCGCTCTTGCTTTTTCTTCGGCTGCCATATCTTCTTGTAAGTCAACTATTGGATCTCCAGTTGATTGG
Organism: uncultured Muribaculaceae bacterium; assembly: GCA_964561095.1. GTDB lineage: Bacteria > Bacillota_I > Bacilli_A > RF39 > UBA660 > CAZLNV01. The sequence continues at coordinate 21,708 of CAZLNV010000001.1, forward strand.
ATATAAGCTGCAGTAAATGGAATTCCATTTTGATCCATTGGAAATATTCCCTTTTTATGAGATACGTACCAACCACTCAAACCAGCGTCTTTTAATTCTTCAATTGAAGCACTACTAATTAATTGCTCAATCATAGTGCTAATCATTTCTACATGGCCTAATTCTTCAGTACCTATATCTGACAATAATGCTTTTCCTTTGTCATCTGGCATTGTAAATCTTTGAGACAAGTATCTTAAAGAAGCACCAAGTTCTCCATCAGATCCGCCCAACTGAGCTGAAAGAAGTTTTGCCATTTTTAAATCTTTTTTTCTAATGTTAATAGGATATTCTAACATTTTTTCATATTTAAACATAAGAACCCCCTTTGTTATCCCATGGCCAAGGACTATTTACCCAATCAAAATAGTTTTTATTAACGTTATGTGCTGATAAAGCGGAATATTCTTTATCATATAGTTCCTTTAATTTTTTTAACTCTACATTGTAAGACTTGAATGTATCCAAAGTTTTAGTGTTGTTAGGATATAAATCTAAATACAAATTTAAATCTTTACATGCAAAAGTTAATTCTTGAATTTTTAAAAGTAATTCTTCTCTTTTTCCTTTAACAACTACTTTATACATATAATTTTTATAGGGATCATATAAATTTTTAAACATATTTCCTTTATTTAATCCTTCTTCCGGTGTAAATAAAGAAACATCTCTATAATTATTATAATTTACATTAACATTATTAAATTTTATTTCATTATACATATCATAATTCTTAGAATTATCAAAATTTATATGTTCTTTATTTATTTCATTATTATATTCAAAGTAATTGTTACTTTCGTCATAATACATTTTACCCTCCTCTAGATTATTGTATGAGGTATAAAAGTTTAAGTATAGTTAAATGACTAAACAAAAAATGTCAAATTTTACAAAAGGTATTGTATTAAATTATAAGCATTTGATACAATGAATTTAAGGTGATTAAAAAATGTATAAAATAACAACTTCTTCAGAAGAAGAAACTATTGAATTAGCGGAAAATATTGAGTCAGAAAGATTTCCAAATATGGTTATCTGCTTAGAAGGAGACCTAGGTAGCGGTAAAACTTTATTTACAAAAGGATTTGCTTCATCTATGGGAATAAAAGAAAATATTACTTCTCCAACTTTTAATATAATCAAAGAATATCAAGGAGAAGAATGCAAACTATATCACATGGATGTATATAGATTATCTGATGTAAAAGAAGATTTAGGAATAGAAGACTATTTTAAGAAAAAAGGTGTTACCATAATAGAGTGGTCTGATCTGATACCTGAATTGCTTCCTAAAAATAGGTTAACGATTAAAATTAAGGTTATAGATGAAAATACTAGGGTGTTTTTAATAGAACCAAGTGGCGAAAAATATGTAGACTTGTGTGAGAGGGCTTTATAAAAGTGCATTTATGCACTTTTTTACTGATTTTATAGAGGCTTTGTGATATAATACATATGAAAAAAAGGTGAAAAGTATGTATACATTATTTTTAGATACGCATGACAAATTAGTAACAATTGCTTTTTTAGATGGTAATAATTTATTTACTAATACTGTGGAAAGTGAATCACATTCTGTTCATTTTTTACCGTTGCTTGATAAAATGATGAATGAAAGAAAGATAGAGTTTACTGACATTAAAAATATAGTTGTAATAAATGGCCCTGGCAGTTTTACAGGAGTAAGAATAGGACTTACAGTTGCTAAAACTATAGCTTATTCTATGAATATTCCAATTTATGCGATAAGTAGTTTAAAAGCTTATTTAGTTTCAAGCGATATGGATGCAAATAAAATTTCTGTAATAGAAGACTCTAAAGGTTTTTATGTTGGCATGATTGATAATGAAATTTATACAGATTCATTAAATAATTATAAAAATAAAACTATTGTAAAAAATGAGTTGGATATTAAAAAAGTAGTTGATTACGCATTGAAAAGTCAGCCAAGTAATGTTCATGGTATTAAAGCTAACTATGTTAAGGTTATAGAGGCATTAAAATGATAGAAATAGAAAAATTAAATGAATATGATATAAAATATTTTATAGTTGGTATTGGTTATGTTATTGTAAGAAATTTATATGAACATACAGATATAACAGACGTATTTATTGAAGAAGAAAAAAGAAGACAAGGTTATGCTAAAAAAATATTAAGTTATATAATTAATTTATATAAAGGTTCTAAAATAATGTTAGAAGTTAACATTGAGAATGTGCCAGCTATTAAATTATATGAATCTTTAGGATTTAAAAAAATAAGTGAAAGAAAGAATTATTATAAAGATAAAACTGCTTTAATTATGGAATATAAAAAAGATATTTATATTTTAGCTATTGAATCATCTTGCGATGAAACGAGCGTTAGCGTAGTAAAAAATGGAAATGAAGATATCGCAACTATTATTAATTCTCAAATAGATATTCATAAAAATTATGGTGGTGTTGTACCGGAAATTGCTTCTCGTAAGCATATGGAAAACATTACTATAGTGCTTAGCGAATGTTTAGAGAAAGCCAATATGAAATTTGAAGATATGGATGCTTTTGCTTGTACATATGCTCCTGGTCTTACTGGAAGTCTTCTTGTAGGGTTGGAATGCACTAAAACTTTGTCTATGATTTATAAAAAGCCATTTATTAAAGTAAATCATATGCTAGGTCATATATCCGCCAATAAAATTAATAATGAATTAAAATATCCATTAATTTCTCTTATCATAAGTGGTGGACATACAGATTTGATTTTAATGAGTGATGAAAATAAAGCAAAATATTTAGGACAAACTTTGGATGATGCAATAGGTGAAGCATTTGATAAAGTTGCAAAAATATTGGGGTTAGAATATCCTGGAGGTCCTAACGTAGAAAGACTAGCAAAGCAAGGAAAAGATAATTACAACATGCCTATTATTTTAAATGATGAATCGTATAATTTTAGCTTTAGTGGAATAAAAAGTCATATCAGTAATTTAGTTCATAATGAAAATCAAAGACATAATGAGGTAAATAAAGAAGATTTATGCTGCTCATTTCAGAATGCTGTAACAAATTTATTGGTTACTAAAACTAAAAAAGCTTTACTAGATAATAATATAAAATATTTATTAATATCTGGCGGAGTAGCAAGTAATTCCTTTATAAGGGAAGCATTAACTAAAATGTGTGAAGATAATAATATTAAAATACACATTCCAGAAAAGAAGTATTGTACTGATAATGCAACTATGATAGGTGCTGCTGCTTATTCTTTGTTTTTAAAAAATGATTTTGCTTCTCTAGACACAAATGTTAAATCAAATGAAAATATTCAAATATAAAAGGATTGAAAAAACAATCCTTTTATTATATAATTTAAATATAATGGCAAAGTGAAGGTAGGAATGAAAAGATTATTTGAAAAGATTAAAAATAATAAAAGTTTTATATTACCATGGATAGTATTAGGAATCTCAATAATTATATTTGCGTCTGGCTTAACATACGCATATTTTGATTATGTGATTAATTCAGAAGACGAATCTTCTCTTAGAACAGTAGCAACCGATCTTGTTATTACAATTGGTGGAACAACGGTGGATGTTAATAATTTATATCCAATATATGATGATTATAAGGATACCGAAGCTTATTCATTTCCATTTACTGTCGCAAATGAAAGTAGAAAAATGTCTGCTTGCTATTCCGTGAAATTAAATATTGAAAGTATATCAGAGTCACTTAGAACAGCAGATTTTAAGTGGGAACTAATAAACAATACTACCGGAAGTACTACAAATGGCAATTTTTTGAATGAAGATGACAATGAGATAATATTTAGTTCAAATCAGACAATAGTAAAAGATACTAGTGTTAGTTATACATTAAAAGTTTGGCTATCAAATTCTACAACAGTTAATCAAAGCAACACTAAAAACGCTAGTATGTCTTCAAAAATAGTAGTTAAATCAGTAGGTAATGCTTGCTTCAGTGAAGTAGTAACAAACTATTCATATACCGGTTCTTATCAAACATTCACAGCACCATCTTCAGGCATGTATCAAATAGAAGCATGGGGAGCAAGTGGTGGAGATGAAAGTAGCGTATATACTGGAGGTTTGGGTGGATTTACATTTGGAAAAATATATTTAAATCAAGGCGAAACAATATATATATATGTTGGTGGCAGTGCAGCATCTGGTGGTTATAATGGTGGAAGCAGTAACACAACATATACTGGTGGTGGTGGAGCAAGTGATGTAAGATATTTTGGAAGCACTACTCCAAATGCTTCAACTTTACTTTGGAACAATTCAACTGGATTAAATTCAAGAATAATGGTAGCTGCAGGCGGAGGAGGAGCTTCAGGATTAAGTGCTGGTACTGATGGAGGATTGCTTTTTGGCTCTAGTGGAGTTGTTTTCGCCAGTAGTGCCTACACATTATCAACTGGCGGAACCCAGATTTCGGGAGGAACGGGTGCTACGACTGCCAATTATACAGGTGGAGCTGGCACATTTGGCATTGGAGGAATATTATCTGGCAATAATGCAGGCGGTGGCGCAGGCTATTATGGTGGCGGAGGCGGAATATCAGCAGACCAAGACGAACAAGTAACAATTTCTGGCGCGAGTGGCTCATCATATATAAGCGGATACGCAGGAGTTAATTCTATAAAGGAAGGCGACATCAGAAATCCAAGGGTACATTTAAATACAACTAACCATTATAGTGGTAAATACTTCTTAGATGGTAAGATGGAGTCTGGAGCAAATAGTGGCAATGGAAGAGTAAAAATAACTTCATTGGGTAAAAAATTTCTTGATAGGATTAACACTTCACTAAATAGTGTAAGATATATAAAAGATTGTTTAAACGGAAGTACTTTAAATGCATATTATCGTTGGGTGGAATTGCAAGCAATATATAATGGTGAAAATATAGCTAAAGGTAAAATTGCAACCGGAATAGCTAATAATTCAACATATCCATTATCTAGAATAACAGATGGTGATATAACGAGCACGAATTATGCTGGGGTATTAATTGGCAATGCATGTATAACAATTGACTTGGGTAGCGAATATAATTTAGATGAAATAGCTGTATGGCATTATTGGGCAGATAGTAGAACATATTATAATAACGTAACGAGTGTATCAAGCGATGGTAGTACATGGACAACAGTCATGAATGAAACAATACCAGAAAGTGGCGAAGGCAAGAGAGTAAACGCGTATGAAGATCCATTAAATGGTTATATACAAAATGGATTAGCAGTTTGGTATGATGGAATAAACAATACTAGCACTACACATTCAACAAATACAGCAACTTGGAGAGATTTAAGTGGCAGCAATTACAATGGGACAGTAAATGGCGCAAGTTGGGGAAACAATTATTTATCATTTGACGGATTAAATGATTGGGTTTCCATAAGAGAACTTAATTATGCAAATCCGACGGTAGAAGTAGTTTATGAAATTAGTGGTAACGGAGCAGCTTCAACACAATACTTGGTATCCAATCATGAAACGGGTGGTTACGGATTATATACCAATCAAACTGGTACTATTCTTTATACTCTTACTTACATATCTGAAAATTCAGCTTATTCTAATATAACAACTTCGGTTGTAAAAAATATAAAGTATTCAATATCGACAACTTATGATGGCTCTTATTTAAAATTGTATAAAGCAGGAAGTATGTGGGACTTTAAAAACGTGGTGGGTAGCATTGTAAATCCTACAAGTAGTACAATAGTGGCGCTGGGTACTAATCCATCAGGAAGCGTGGCTGCCGGCTCTTATTTAAAGGGCAAAATATATTCGGTTAGAATATACAACCGTGCATTAACTTCACATGAAGTTGAGCACAATTACAAAATAGACAAAGTAAGATTTGGATTAGATTAGAAATCATAATTTTGATTTCTTTTTTAATTAATAAAAAAAGACTTTATAAAAGTCTATAATATTTCATCATCAAAACCTATTTTTTCTTTTTCTATATATAAAGGTCTGTTTTTGGTTTCTATATATGTTTTTGATATATATTCACCTAATATTCCAATGCAGAGAAGTTGAATGCCTCCAATAAATAATATTAAGCATATTGTTGAAGCATATCCGGGTATGTCCTTACCGATTATTAAAGTTTTAATAATTATGACTAGTAAGTATATAAAGGCGGCTACACTAGTTAATATTCCTGAATATGTTGCTATCTTGAGTGGTGAAGTAGAAAAACCTACAAATCCATCTAATGCATAATTTATTAAATTAGGTAAATTCCATTTTGATCTTCCTTTTTTTCTCTTTTTTACTTTATAAGGCAAATATTTTGTATTAAAACCAACCCATGAAAATATGCCTTTTGAAAATCTATTTTTTTCACTTAATAATAAAATACTTTTAACTACATATTTTTTAAACATTCTAAAATCAGATGCCCCATCAACAAAAGTTGTTTTAGATACTTTGTTAATAAGTTTATAAAATCTTTTTTGAAAAAATCTATTTTTTCTTTGTGTTTGAATCATGCATACTGAATCAATATTTTTATTTTTTTCAAGTTCATCCAGCATTGTTAATAAATACTTTGGGTCTTGCTGAAGATCAGCATCTATAATAGTCGTATATTCTGAATTGGAATTTTTTAATCCTGCATATATTGCTGATTCTTTACCAAAATTTCTCGAAAATGATAATATTTTTATTTTGTCATTATCTTTTTCATATAAAAATTTTAATATATCTAATGATTTGTCAGTCGAACCATCATCTATAAATAGTAACTTATAATCAATGTCTTTCAATGAATTTGTTAGTTCATTATATAAATCTTTTAAATTTTCCTCTTCATTATAAATGGGTATTATTACATTTAACTTCATATTTTTACCTCTATTAATATTTTATCATTTTTTAACTATTAAAAAAAGAATAATTCTAAAAACACTTTTAAGTGAGTAAAATTTTATGAGGTGGATACTATCGAACCAGGGTTAAACAATAAGGAAGTTATTGAATCTAGAAAAATGTATGGGAGTAATACTTTAACTAATAAAAAGAAAAACACCTTTTTAAGTCTTTTAATTGAATCTTTAAATGATCCGATTATAAAGATATTATTAATTGCTCTTGCTATAAAAATAGTATTCTTATTTAAAGAAACTAATATATATGAAACTATTGGAATAGTTGTCGCTATATTTTTAGCTTCTTTTATATCAACTATATCAGAATATGGAAGTGAAAAAGCATTTGAGAGACTTCAAAGTGAAGCTTCAATTATCAAATGCAGGGTTAGAAGAAATAGTAAAAAAGAAGAAATAAATATAAGTGATATAGTAGTGGGTGATTTAATTTATTTAAATTCTGGAGATAAAATACCGGCTGATGGGATACTTATAAGTGGAAATCTAAGCGTGGATGAGTCATCTCTTACAGGTGAGGCAAAAGAAAAAAATAAAAATATAGAAGATATATTATATATGGGATCGATAGTATTAAATGACAATGGAATGATGAAGGTAACTTCTGTAGGTGATAAAACATATTATGGTGGGATTGCTTCGGAACTACAAGAATTTTCACCAGAAAGTCCATTAAAATTAAGATTAAGAGGTCTTGCTAAAATAATAAGTAAAATTGGTTATATAAGTGCATTTTTGGTTTTTGCTTCTTACTTAATAAATGTAATTATAATAAAAAATAATTTCGATTTAGTAAGCATTAGTAATTTATTGAGTAATGCGGGTGAAGTGATGCCCCATATTTTTTATGCTTTAACACTAGCTGTTACTATTATAGTAGTCGCAGTGCCAGAAGGACTTCCGATGATGATAACTTTGGTACTATCATCTAATATGAAACGAATGTTAAAAAATAATGTTCTAGTTAGAAAACTTGTGGGAATAGAAACAGCTGGTAGTTTAAATATTTTATTTACTGATAAAACAGGTACTTTAACGGAAGGAAAATTGAAAGCAGTTGGGTTTAGAACATATGATGGAAATTATTATGATAAAATTAAAAATATTAATAGTTTTAAATTAAAAGAATTAGTATCACTTTCTCTTTTATATAATAATGAAAGTGAATATGTTGATGGTTCAATTATTGGAGGTAATTCCACAGATAAAGCTGTTTTGGAATATCTTGATAATTATGAAAAAAAATATAATATAATTGATAAAAAAAATTTTGATAGTAAGGTAAAATATTCTAGTGTTACAATCGACTATAATAAAGAAACAACTTTTTTTAAAGGAGCATATGAGATACTTTTAAAAAAGTGCAATTATTATCTTGACGCTGATGGAAATAAAAAGCTGCTAAAAAATATTGAAGCTTTAATTGAGTCTATAAACTCAGAAGCAAAAAAGGGTGTTAGAATACTTTCGATTTGTACAAGCGAAACAAATAATATAAATTCATTAACATTAATTGGATTTGTATATTTAAAAGATAAAGTTAGAAAAGAAGCAATAAAAGGAATTGAATTAGTAAATTCAGCTGGTATAAAAACAGTTATGATTACAGGAGATTCAAAAGAAATCGCTATTAGCGTTGCAAATGAACTTAATATGCTAGATGATACAAGCGTTGTACTTACAAGCAAAGAATTAAATAATTTATCAGATGAAAATTTAAAAAGTATATTGCCTAATTTGAAAATAGTTGCCAGGAGTCTTCCTCAAGATAAAAGCAGGTTGGTAACAATAAGCCAAGAATTAGGGCTGATAACAGGTATGACAGGAGACGGAGTAAATGATGCGCCAGCTTTAAAAAAATCGGATGTAGGCTTTGCTATGGGAAGTGGGACAGAAGTTGCAAAAGAAGTATCAGATATAATAATTCTTGATGATAATTTTTTATCTATTTCATCAGCCATTTTATTTGGTAGAACGGTTTTTAAAAGTATAAGAAAATTTATAATATTTCAATTAACAATAAATTTTTGCGCAGTATTTTTAAGTATAATTGGACCATATATTGGAGTACTTGCACCGATTACGGTAGTTCAAATGCTTTGGGTAAATATGGTTATGGATACTTTAGCTGCTTTAGCTTTTTCTTTCGAAGCTCCATTAGTTGAATATATGAAAGAACTTCCAAAGAAAAAAAATGAACCTATTATGAATAAATATATGATAAATCAAATTCTATGGGATGGTGTGTATTGTTCAATTCTTTGTATTTTATTTTTAAAATTAAAATTTATAAATAATTTATTTAGAATAGGGAGTAATGATAAATACTTAATGACTGCTTTTTTTGGATTATTTATATTTTTAGCAATATTTAATTTATTTAATGCTAGGACTCACAGGATTAACATATTTGCTAATATTATAAGAAATAAGATGTTTTTAATAATAATAGGTGTAATTGCAACTGTTCAAATAGTGCTTATATATTTTGGGGGAGAAATATTTAGGACTACGGGCCTTACATTTTTAGAATTTCAAATAATGATATTTTTAGCTTTTACAGTAATTCCAATGGATATGTTTAGAAAAATAATGCTCAAAACAAAGAAAAATAAAGCAGGAGTGTAATATAAGTTATTTTGATACATCAAAATAACTTATAAAAATATAATTTTATTTTGATGTATCAAAATAACTTTACAAGCAATAAAAACTATGTTACCATATTAATGGAGGCAATTATGTTAAAAAGAGAGCAATATTTGGAAAAGATAAGACCTTTCTACGATGAAAATAGTTTAATAAAAATTTTATATGGATTAAGGAGGAGCGGTAAATCAGTTATATTAACGCAAATTGTTAATGAACTAAAAGAAAATGGTACTAATGATTCTCATATTATATATATAAATTTTGAATCCATCAAATATGAATTTATAAAAAATGCTAAAGATCTAAGCGACTATATCGAAGGCTTTGTAAAAGATAAAAAAACTTACTATGTATTTTTAGATGAAATACAAAAAGTAGAAAATTTTGAAAAAGGAGTGAATTCTCTTAGAATAGCTAATCAATTTAGTATCTTTATTACTGGTTCAAATAGTAGAATGACATTTATGGAATTATCTACAGATTTGTCTGGAAGATATGTTAGTTTTAAAATAAATCCTTTGTCGTTCAAAGAAGCAGTAGAGTTAACTAAAACGAAAAAAGAAAATTATATGATTCTTTTGAAAGATATTTTTGAGTGGGGAAGTTTACCCCAAAGATTTTCATTTGATGATGAAAGCACAAAAAACAATTATATATCTGATATTTATGATTCAATAATATTAAAAGATGTAGTTGATAGAATTGGTACAAAAAATATAACTTCGTTTAATAAAGTTTTTCAATATATATTAGAAACTGAAGGAAAAGAATTTTCTGCTAAGAGTATAACAAACTATTTAAAAAGTGAAAAGAGTGAAATATCTAGTCAAACTTTATATACATATTTAGAAGCTTTATGTTCCGTATTTATCATTAATAAAGTATATAGATATGATATAAAAGGGAAAGAGTTATTAAAAACACTAAACAAATTTTATTCATCAGATTTAGGAATCAAGAAAATAAAAAATAGCAATAAAGAAATTAATGAATCTATTTCATTAGAAAGTATGGTATATAATGAACTTAGAATAAAAGATTATGAGGTATTTATCGGAAAAACTTCAAAAGGTGAAATAGATTTTATTGTTAAAAAACATTCTAATTTAAAATACATTCAAGTTTCTACATATTTATCTACTGATGAAACTATTAATAGAGAATTTGGAGCATTTGATGAAATTAAAGATAATTATGAAAAATATGTTATATCTTTAGATAAAGAAAATTTTTCAAGAAATGGAATTAAGCATATAAATGCATTTGATTTTTTTATGAACGATGAATTTTAAAATTATTCTAATAATGAATAATTTCTTTATAAAATAATATACTCGGTTCATACTAATAATGGGTGAATTTATGAATATTTTAATAACCGGGGGAACAAGTGGAATAGCGTTAAAAGTAGCAAAAAGAGTTAGCGATAATAATAAAGTTTATTTAGGCATTCACACTATTAAACAATTAAATAATATAAAGTTAAAATTAAAAGAATATAAAAATATAATTCCAATAAAGTTAGATGTTACAAGTGACTACGATATTAAAAAATTAAAAAGATATAATATAAATGTTTTATACCTTCATGCTGGTGTTGGCATTGGTGGAAGTGTGTTAGACGTACCGATCAATAAGATTAAAGAAAATTATGATGTTAATATTTTTGGAAGTATAAATGTGCTAAAAGTTATTTATAAATATATGTATGAGATAGGTAGTGGAAGAATTGTTATAATGTCTTCTCTTTTAGGAATTATTCCATTTAAATTTCTAGGAATATACTCATCAACCAAATCAGCACTTATATCTCTTTCAATTGCATTAAAAAAAGAGTTAACAATGATTAATAAGAATATTAAGATTTGTTTAATAGAACCGGGAGCTTACAAAACTGGGTTTAATGAAGTAATGTTGGAAAACAAATATGATTATATTAAAAAAAGTGTTTATTTTAAACACAGAAAAAGTAGTATCAGGAAAAAAGAATCTAGGTTATTTAAATTAATTGAAAAGAAAAATTTAAACTCTATAGTGGAAAAAATAGAAGACGCTATCACCTCAAAAAATCCAAGATTCATTTATAGAGCACCTTTTTTACAGTCTCTTTTAGTCAAATTTATATATTTTTTATTTTATTAATCTTCTCGTATAAGCCTCTTTTATCAATGGCTTATTGTTTCCGTTGAAATCTGAGCAATGTTCTTTTTCAAAGATAATCAATCCAGAATCAATTCTTGTTAATTGTCTTGATGTTGGCAAATACCTTTGGTCGTTTACTTCTATTAAAATTTTTGTTAAGTATTTAAACAAATCTTTATCTATTTTTTCTATAATGTGCAAATAATCATGTGATGTTGCTCTCCAAAGTATTGAGCCATTATTAACGCTAACATTACCACCCTTACACCTAGCAATTTTAGTGTGATGATAGCTTAAACCATCAGATAAATTATTGGTATCTCTATAAAATCCCATAAAATCAGTATCGTTCACGCCCCAGCGCTCTATCATATAAGCAACAATTTCTTTTTTTGTACGTTGATCTTTTGGCATAAGCACCTCTTATAAAAATAATATAACATTATTTAAAATTAAAAGAAAGTATCTTTATAAAAAAAGTTAAACATTGTATAATAATACATATAAAGGTGAATATTTATGGATAGAATAAATGAATTAATTGAATTATTAAATAAGTATAATTATGAATATTATACTCTTGATAAGCCAAGCGTAACTGATGCAGAATACGATAGACTTATGCAAGAATTAATTTACTTGGAAGAAAAGTATCCTTTATTTAAAAGGGATGATTCTCCTAGTCAAAGAATTGGCGGGTTGGTTATTGATGAGTTTGAAAAAGTAACTCACGCTATTCCAATGTTTAGTTTAGGTAATGTTTTTAACGAAGAAGAAATAGATGATTTTGATAAGAAAATTAAAAAAATTGTAAGTAATCCGGAATATGCATGTGAACTTAAAATAGATGGATTAGCGGTATCAATCGAATATAGAAAAGGTTTATTATATAAAGCTGCAACTAGAGGAGATGGAGTTATTGGTGAAGACATTACACACAATGTTAAGACAATTAAATCTATTCCCTTAAAACTCAATAAAAATGTTGATATAACTGTTCGTGGTGAAGTTTTTATGAGTAAAAAAAGTTTTGAAAACTTAAATAGGGTTAGAATAGAAGAAAGCAAAGATTTATTTCAAAATCCAAGGAATGCAGCAGCAGGTAGTTTGAGGCAACTAGATTCAGCTGAGACTGCTAAAAGAAATCTTGATAATTTTATGTATCATTATCCTCAAACTAACTTTAAAACTCATTATGAATCAATAGAATATATGAAGTCTTTGGGTTTTAAAATAAATCCTAATACTAAGTTGTGCAAAAGCATAGAAGAAGTAAAAAATTATATAAGAAAATGGACTATTGACAGGCCAACTCTTTCTTATGAAATAGACGGAATCGTTATTAAATTAAATAATATTTCTTCTCAAAATGAGCTAGGGTATACTGCTAAAGTTCCTAAATGGGCAATGGCATACAAATTTCCACCTGAAGAGGTATTAACTAAATTAAAAGATATAATTTTTACTGTTGGTAGAACTGGCAATATAACTCCTAATGCCGTACTTGAACCAGTCAAAGTACAAGGAAGTACTATATCAAGAGCAACTCTTCATAATGAGGACTTTATTAAAAGTAAAGATATAAGAGTTGGAGACTATGTATACATTAGAAAAGCTGGAGATGTTATACCAGAAGTAGTTAAAGTAGAACTTTCTAGAAGAGAGAATTTAAATAAATTTAAAATGATTAATAATTGTCCTATATGTGGAAGTGTACTAGAAAAAAAAGAAGATATTGTAGATACATTCTGCGCAAATATTTATTGTCCTGCTAGAAATATAGAAGGTTTAATTCATTTTGTTGAAAGAAATGCTATGAATGTAGAAGGACTTGGGGAAAGAATAATTGAAGACTTTTATAATATGGGGTATATTAAGACGTTTAAAGATATATATTACCTAAAAGAAAGAAGAGAAGAATTAATACTACTAGAAGGTTTTGGAAATAAGAGTGTTGATAACTTACTTAAAAGTATTGAAGAAAGCAAACACAAGTCTCTAGAAAGATTAGTATATGCTTTGGGTATTAAAGGAATTGGCTTAAAGACAGCTAAAATTTTGTGTAAGAGATTTAATACTATGGATGAATTAATTAAAAGTACAAATGAAGAGTTAAAATCTATTTACGATATTGGCGAAATATTAGCAGTCAACATTAAAGAATATTTTAGTAATGAAGATAATTTAAAGGAAATAGATGAACTTAAAGCTTTAGGATTAAATATGAAATATTTAGGTAAAAAACTAGTGATAGATGAAAATATAAAAGATAAATCGTTTGTGATAACAGGTTCTTTTGAAGAATTTAAGAGAGATTACTTAAAAGAAATAATTGAGTCTAAGGGAGGAAAAGTAGTGGAATCGGTTTCTAAAAAAACGGATGTTGTGATAGTTGGCGAAAACCCCGGAAGCAAGTATGATAAAGCAAAAGAATATAATATAGTAACCTGGGGTATAGATGAGGTTAAAAGTAATTTAAATATATAAAATATTAAGTTTTATGGAAAAAGCAGATATTTTATAGTATAATTGAATAACTGGAGGCAGTATGAAAAAATTAAAAAATAATAAAGTTCTTTTGGCTCTTGCATTAATATTAATAGTTTGTTTTGGTTTAATAATTTTTGCGCTTTTTAAATATTTTTACAGAGGAGATAACACAAATAATTATGGAGATAGGTTAGAAAACATTAAATCTCATCCTATTCACGAAAATTTAGAAAGTGAAATTAAGTCAATATATACTAACAATGAAATAGATAAAGTTGAAATTAAAAATAAAGGAAGAATTATATATGTTATTCTTAACTTATCTGAAATAAAAAAATTAAGTGACGCTAAGAGTTTGGCAATTAAATCTTTAGAGAAGTTTACTGAAGACGAAAAAGGGTATTATGATATCCAGTTTGTCATAACATGTGATAAAGAAGAAGCATCTTCAACATCAACAAATTTATATCCAACGATGGGATATAAAAATGCTGTTTCTTCCGTTGTCGTTTGGATAGAAGGTTAATTTATGAGAAAAAATAAAAAGAGAAAAATATTATATATAATACTTTCGTTAGTAGTAACCTTAGCGTTAATAACTACTGGTGTATTTTTCTTATTAAAAAATAATAGAAGTTATACATTCGCAGAGAAAAAATGGATAAGTGATAATACAAATAACTTAATAGATATTTATGTGCAAAGTGATTTGCCAGTATTTTCAAATTCCGGAGTTGGAGTTTTTTATGACTATATTTCCGCTTTAGAGAAAGATACAAATATTTCATTTAATATCATATATGAAAATAATGCTAAGTATTCTATGACATTAAAAGGGGATGAAAACAATTCAATAACTTTTTATAAAGACCACTATGTAGTAATAAGCCAAGAAAATAGAAATATTGCTTCTTTAGATACGTTAAGAGGTGCAAATGTTGGCATACTTAATTCGGATTTATCAATTGTAAAACAATATTTAAGTGATTATTCAATTAATTACAAAGGGTTTGAAACATTTGACACTTTGAAAACTGGTTTTGCTTCACAAAGTATTGATGTTGCAATAGTTCCTTTATATTTAGCAATTAGTGATATTATAAAGGAAAATTATATTATCAATTATCATATAGATGGTGTTAATGCCTATTATAGTTTAAATTTATCTGATAATACTGAACTTAATGGTATTATGAGTAAATTTTATGATAGATGGAGTGAAAAATCTATCGAAAAGAAGAATGAGCATTTAGCGGATTTATATTATAGTGCTAAAAAATTTAGTGAATTAGAAAAAAGTGAAATTATAAATGATGACTATATTGTAGGATATTTAAATAATCTTCCTTTTGAAGGTATTGTTAATAGTACATTTACCGGTTTAACTAGTGCCTATTTAAATGAATTTTCTAACTTATCAGGGGCAACTTTTAAATATGTAAATTATAAAAGTGTCGATGATTTAGTATTGGCGTTAAATAGCGGGAAAGTTGATATAGTTGCTAATTATTATAATATAGGGGCAACTAATTATACAAATTCTATAAGTTTTAATACAGGTGATTATGTAATTTTAACTCATGCAAATAATCCAATTACTTTGGAGACGCTTAGTACATTATCTGGTTCAACTGTTGAAATGGTTAGCAGGATGAATTTGACTAACACTATTAAATCTAAAGGAATATTTAATGTAGTTGAATATAAAAATGCTAAAGAATTATTTAAAAAAATAGATAAAGAATCTATTGTTATGGTAGATAAAGAATTTTATGATTACTATAAAAATGGACAATTTAAAAATTATGCTGTTAAATATAGTAATTCAACTGATATAAAAAATAATTTCTTATTAAAAAATGATAACACTGCTTTTAACAAATTATTCAATTTTTACTTAACTTTAAATAGTGATGATGTAATGAAAAGTTTAAGTACACAAAAATTATATAGTGATGCTAGAAACAACATTATTTTGAGTTTTGTGTTAAGAAATATAGTATATATAATATTAGGAATAAGTGCTTTAGCTTTTATAATTCATAAACTAAATCATAGAATTAGATTAAGTAAGAAGATAAAAAAAGAAGATAAACTTTTATATATTGATGTAATGACCAATTTAAAAAATAGAAATTATTTGAATGATAATATTGAATATTGGTCAGAAAATAAAGTTTATCCTCAAACTATTTTGGTTGTTGATTTAAATAAAATAAAAGAAATTAATGATAAATTTGGGCATGAAGAAGGAGACAAGCAAATTAGAATGGCTGCGAATTCTCTTATAAAGACTCAAAGAGAGAACTCTGAAATAATGAGAACTAATGGAAGTGAATTTATGATTTATTTAGTTGGATATGAAGAAAAGATGATCTTATCTTATATTCATAAATTAACTAGGGAACTAAATAGTTCACTACCTTATAAAGAATTTGGTGTTGCTTTGGGCTATGCTATGATAGAAAGTGAGCTTAGCACTATAGATGATGCCATTAATGATGCAACTAAGAGAATGAGAGAAAATAAGGGAGTAAAGAGTGAAAAGCAAGCTTAATAAATTCTGGAAAGAATTTTTAGAAATAATTACAAAGAAAGAAATGAGCATTTTACCTGGTCATTTAGCTTACTATTTCATTATTTCTACTATTCCGGCATTTACTTTGGTTTTTTATATTGCTTCATCCTTTAATTTACCTATTGATACAATATCAAACTTTATATCATCCGTATTTTCTGATAGTGTAACTAGTATGTTGATGAATACCGTAAGTAAAACATCACTTAATTTAAAAAATATATTTTTCTTATTGTTAGCTTTTTATGTAACTAGTAATGGAGCTAGATCAATTATAACTGCGTCTAATACGGTTTTTAATATTAAAGAACCTACTTTAATTAGAAAAAGAATTAAATCATTTATATTAACAATATTTATTATACTTTTAATTACATTTATCTTAGTTGTACCTTTATTTGGTAACACTATATTGAAATTTTTCGCTACTATTGGAATAGACAATCAGATAACAAATATATTGAATGTTATATATCCTGTTTTAAAGTGGCCTTTAACGTTATTTGTTATATTTTTGTTTATTAAGCTTATATATACTATGGCACCTGATGAAAAAATACCTAGTTCATATGTTAATAAAGGAGCAATATTTACTACAATCGCGTGGTCTATAGTAACAGGAATATATTCAATATATATAAACAATGTAGCAAATTATACATTACTTTATGGTGCTCTTTCAAATATAGTTATTCTTATGCTATGGTTTTGGTTAATATCATATATTTTTGTAATTGGACTAGCTCTAAACTATAAAAATATAGAAGAAGAAAATGAAAAAACAAATACAATTAAGTTAAAAGAAATACAGGATAGAATAAGAGAGACTAAGAAAGATAAATAATTGAAATAATAGACTTATTTTGATATAATTATTTATGATAAGAAGGGTTGAAATGAAAGACAAAATAAAAAAAATATATAAGTCTTTTAATTTGAAATCTAAAAAATATTTTTCTACAAATATTTTGTTTTCATCATATGTTATATTAACTATTTTAATTAGTTTAACTCTAAGAATAATGACCAATGGGTTTAGTATATCTATTAAACCTATTTTATGTGATTTATTAATTGCTCTTTTGTTCGGTGCTTTTGGATATTGGTTTAAACCTAAGAATCAATTTAAATATTTTTTCACTTTATTATTAATATCAACTTTTTTAGCTATTGCCAATAGTATTTATTATACTTTTTATAAATCATTTTTATCTCTTAGTTTAATAGAATCTGCTAGTATGCTTAGTGATGTTAAATCTTCTATATTTGATAAATTGAAAATAATAGACTTATTGTTTTTAATATTTCCAGGTATTTTTGTTATAATTCATAGCAAATTAAGTAAAAGAAAATATTATTATGAAATAGAAAAAACCGAGGTATCTTCAAGAATGTTCAAAGGTACTTTACTAGGTTCATTAGTAGTTCTTCTTTTTGTTGGTATAACTTTAACTAATAGTGATTTAAGTAGGTTTTCTAGACAATGGAATAGGGAATATGTGTTTCAAAGATTTGGACTTTATACATATACTATAAATGACTTTATTCAATCTCTTCAACCTAAAATAAATACTATGTTTGGTTATGATACAGCTGCACGTGAATTTAGGGAATTTTATAAAGAACAAAATAGTAGCAAAAAAGCAACTGTGAATGAATATACAAATGTTTTTGAAGGTAAAAATTTATTAGTAATACATGCAGAAAGTATTCAAAATTTTTTAATAGGTCTAGAAATAAATGGAGAAGAAATAACACCTAATTTGAATAAGCTTAGTAATAATAGTTTATACTTTACCAAATTTTATCCTCAAATAACTGCTGGTACAAGTTCTGATACTGAATTTACTTTTGAAACAGGTTTACTCCCTTCTACAAGCGGTATCACTTTTGTAAGCTATTTTGATAGAGAATATGAGACATTATCTAAAAAATTAAAGCAAAAAGGTTATTATAATTTTGTAATGCACGCTAATAACGGAGATTATTGGAATAGAAACATCATGTATGCTAATCTTGGATACGATAAATACTATTCAAAAGATTCCTATATTGTAACTGATGATACTTCTATAGGGCTGGGGCTTTCTGATAAAGAATTCTTTAGACAATCAACAAATATATTGGAAAGTATAAAATATTATAATGAACCTTTTTATGGAAAAATAATAACTCTTACTAATCATTCCCCGTTTGATCAAATTGATAAATATGGTGCTTTAGATTTAACGCTTGATTATACATATTTAGATGAAGCATTTGAGGAAAAAACAGCTACTCGTAATTATTTAGAAGGCACTGAGATGGGTAACTATTTAAAATCTGCACATTATGCTGATGCAGCTTTGGGTGATTTTTTAGAAGCGTTAAATGACAAAGGAATTTTAAAAAATACTATTATTGTATTATATGGTGATCATGAAGCTAAAATATCTAAAAGTCAATTTGATTATATGTATAATTATGACCCTGCAACTGATCAAATTAAAAATGATACTGACGAAGGTTATATTAGCTTTGAAAATTATAAATATGAATTAATGAAAAATACCCCACTTATTATTTGGGACCCAAATAGTGAAAATTATGTTGACAAAATCGATGATGTAATGGGTGTGTATGACTTAATGCCTACTTTAGCTAATATGTTTAATTTTAAGTATGAATATGCCATGGGTAATGATATATTTAGCGATAATGAAAAAATAGTGGTATTTCCTAATGGAAATTTCTTAACAAATAAAGTATACTATAATAGTTTAAAGGGTGATTATGTAATTTTAACAGATACGCCTTTAGAAGAGGGATATATTGAAAGATTAAAAAAATATTCTGATATTAGATTAAGCGTATCAAACAATTTAATAATTCATGATCTAATCAAAAATGAAAAATATAATTTGGAGGAGGAAATTAAAAATGAAAAGCAAAAGACTAAATAAGGATAAATTAATTACATTTATGTTCATATTAATTGGGATAGTTATATTTTCAGTAATTGGGTATAAAGTGTATATGGACTTTTTTAATAAAGATAATATAGATAAATCAAAACCTTTAGAAAAGCTTGATTTATATGGTTATACTTTAGAAAAAAGCGATACTGACGCTTATAAAAAAGTATTTAATCAATTAGAAAAAACTTTAAATGAAGATGAAGTTGATATGGAAAAATATGCAGAACTATTAGGAGATTTATTTATAATTGATTTTTACACATTAACAAATAAAGTTTCCAGTACAGATGTTGGTTCTTTAGAATTTATATTACCTAGCATGGAAAGTAATTTTAAATTAAAAGCATCTGACACAATATATAAATATATAGAGACTAATTTTGATGGTAAAAGAGTTCAAAGTTTATCGGAAGTTAACGAAATTACTATGGAAACTATTGAAGAAATAGTTTACACTATTGGAAAAGAAGAATATAGTGGATACAAAATAAAATATAATTGGACATATATTGAAGATTTGGGATATGAAAAAAGTGCAACTATCAAAATAGTTAAAGATGGTAGCAAATTATATGTAGTGGAGAGCGATTAAGATGAAAAAATTATTATCAATAATCGGAGGTATAATTAGTTTTGTAATATGCATTGCTCTTTTATGTATGCAAATGAGTTTTTTAACATTTTTAAGTTTTAAGACTTTGCTAACCGAAAAGACAATGTATAAAATGTTTGAGCAAGTAAACATAGTTTCACTAATTAATGAAAGCGCAGACCCAAAAACTAAAGAAGAAATATACAAAGTATCTGGTTCTTTAGGGTTAACGATAGATGAGACTAATAAAATATTAGAAACCGATTCATTTAAATCATTCGCAGCAAAGTATATTTCTAATAATATTAAGGCTATAAATAGTAATTCTAAAATAGTCATGAGTGCCGAGGATATAAAAACTTTAATTAGCGATGTAGAAAAAGAAGCTGATATTACAATAGGCAATAAAAATAAATTATTGGAAATGATTAATGAAAATTCTACTGAAATTGAAAAAGCATTAAATATTTCTAGTAATATTAAAACACAAATGAATGACGAAACTTTAACAATTGTTAAAGGATTATTCAATAACACTATGTATATTGGATTTACGATTGTATTTGTATTATTATTTTTATTACTAGCATTATTTAGGTGGTCAATGTATAAACCATTTATATGGTATGGTATTACATCTATTATTACCGGATTATTATTTCTTTTACCAAGTATTTCGTTAAAAACAGTATTACCATATATGGTAAATCTGGATTTAAAAAAATATGAAGCATATGATAATGTCATAAAAGTTATTCAATCAAAAGCAACTTTATTTTCTATTTTGACTATAATAGCGGGAATATTTATGATTATAGTTTACGCATTAATAAAGAAGAATGTAAAAAAAGAAAAGCAAGATTTTAAAGTGCTAAACAGTGACAATGCTGCTTCAGTATAGATAATTAGTAAACAAGAAATATATAAGCTAAAAAAATACAATTAATTTGTATTTTTTTACTTACTTTATGTTAAAATAAATATGTTATGAAAAAAAAATGCAGTTTAAATTTAAATAAAGAACAGTTGGAAGCAGTAAGCCATAAAAGTGGTCCCTGCTTGGTTTTGGCAGGCGCTGGTAGCGGTAAAACAAGGGTTTTAACTGAAAGAATCGTTAACTTAATTGATGAAGGGATGAGGCCTCAAGAAATATTAGCCATTACATTTACCAATAAGGCAGCTAGAGAGATGAGAGAAAGAGTAAGAATTAGATTAGGTGAAGTAGCTAATAGTATATTTATAGGTACTTTTCACTCTCTTGGGCTAAAGATAATTAGAGAAAACTATGAAGTTTTAGGATATAAAAAAAATATAACTATTTTAGATAGAGATGATGTTAATACACTAATTAAAAAGCTTATTAAAGAACTGGGTTTAGAAAATGAGTCATATGATTATAGATATGTTATAGATAAGATAAGTTCCGCTAAGAATGATGAGGTAAGTCCAGAGGAATTTAGCAAATTGTTTTTATCTACATATGATTATGGTATTGATTCTATTTATAAAAAGTATGAAACATTATTAAAAAATAACAATAGTGTAGATTTTGATGATTTACTTGTTTTGCCATTAAGGATATTTAATAAAAATAAAGATGTGTTAGATCATTATCAAGAACACTTTAAATATATCTTAGTAGATGAATATCAGGATACTAATAAAATTCAATATAAATTATGCAAATTATTAGCAAGTAAATATAAAAACATATTTGTTGTAGGTGATATTGATCAGTCAATTTTTTCTTGGCGAAAAGCTGATTATGAAAATATTCTTTTATTTGAAGAAGATTACCTAGATACTAAGACAATATTTTTAGAAGAAAATTATAGAAGTACTAATAATATTTTAAAAGTAGCTAATAGCGTTATTAAAAATAATACTATGAGAAAAGAAAAAAATTTATGGAGTACTAAAAGTGATGGAGAGAAAGTTACTTACTATAGATGCGATAATGAGTTTGAAGAGGCAAAAAAAGTATGCACCAAGATAAAAGAATTATTAGATAAAGATTATAATTATAGTGATTTTGCTGTTCTTTACAGGACTAATGCACAAAGCAGAAAAATAGAAGAAGAACTTTTAAAGGAAAATATTCCATATAAAGTATTCGGAAGTTACTTTTTTTACGGCAGGCGAGAAATAAAAGATTTAATTTGTTATTTAAATTTAATATATAATTCAGATGATACAATTAGTTTGGAAAGAGTAATAAATGTTCCAAAAAGAGGAATTGGTTCAAAAACGATTGAGAAATTAAAAGAGAAAGCTTTTTTAGAAAATAAACCTATTTTGGAGGTAATTAATTCTGGAAAAGAATTGGATTTTAAAAATATAGTTTTAGGTTTAATTCAAGATTCCAAAAGCGTGTCACTAACTGATTTGGTAGAAGATATATTAGTAAAAACTGGTATGAGAAAGTCTTTAGAAGACAGCAAAACTTTAGAGGATGAAATAAGACTTGAAAATCTAGAAGAGTTTAAGAGTATTACTGCCGCTTCAGAAGAAAAAGGAATATATAATTTGGAAGAATTTTTAGAGAATATCGCATTAGTGTCTGATATAGGTCAATATAACACTAATGATGATGCGGTTACTTTGATGACACTCCATTCTTCTAAAGGATTAGAATTTAGGGTAGTTTTTATAGTTGGAATGGAAGAAGGAATTTTTCCTCATATGAGAAGTTTAGGTGATATAAAAGAACTTGAAGAAGAAAGAAGACTTTGCTATGTTGGAATAACTAGAGCGGAGGAAAAACTATATTTATTAAATGCAAAAAGAAGGATGCTGTTTGGTAAAACTACAGAGAATTTAGAAAGTAGATTTATTGGTGAAATAGAAAGTGAACTTCTTGAAGTATCAAGTGAAATTTCAAATGGTATAATAACTAAAAAATTATTTAATATGTATAAAGAAAACCATAATGAAGGTTTAACAATCGGGGATAAGGTATATCATGATATTTATAAAGAAGGAGTGGTCATTAATATAAACAAGGATTTAGCAACTATAGCTTTTTCTAAGAATGTTGGTATTAAAATCTTAAAATCCAATCATATCAGTTTAAAAAAGATATAAATATCACATTTATATCTTTATTTATTGTAAAACTTTAAAATTCTTATAGTTTTTGGTAAAATATATATATGGAAGATATAGTAAAATTGATAACAAAATTTTTATCAAGATATAAAGCCGATGAAATAGAAGGCGTTTTATTGTATGGCAGTGCTGTGAGTGGCAGATTAAATAAAAAATCTGACATTGATATAATAGTGGCCGTAAATACTGACTCTTATACAGAAAAAGTTGGGTGTTCAAAGATTGATGGAGTAAAAATAGAATATTTTGTACATAATATTGATAATTTGTATGAACTAGCTTTGAAACAAATTGAATTAAATGATCCATCAAGATTAACTAAATATATTACATCCAAGATTATATATGATAAGAGTGGAAAATTTAAAACAGAGATTGATAAAATAAAAAAATTATATGATTTACCTATTAGAAAAAAGCATGATAATTATATAAAAAAGTCTATTTTTCACATTAAGAATAGAATTGATGATTTATATTCTTTAATAGAAGCTGATAGTTTCTATATTGTTTATTTTGATATTTTAAATAAAATACGAGAATTAGATACTTTAATCAATGGATACATAATAATACCATTATCAAAATCTGAAAAATTATTTAAAGATAGTAACTATATGTCCAAATATATAGATAGTGATGTTCATAAAACATCAGATGATGTTTTTATTAAAAAGTATTTAGAATGTTTGAAAATAAAAGATAGATTTAAAATGATTAAAGATTTAGAAGATTTATATGAATACGTTTTTAGAAATGAAAAATTTAATTCCGATGAATTTGAATTGGTTTTTGAGAAAGGTAGTATAGGTGTATGAAAAAAATCTATTTTGGCTATGATTTAACTTATTTAGTAATATTTATTATAGAATTTGTTTATTATTTAAGGTTTAATTCAACATTATTTGGGCTAATCTACATAGTATTGAATTTATTGGTTTTGTCTCTACTAATGCTAAGTTTAATTAATTATAAAAATGATAATGTTAAAATAAGGATAAGTAAAAATATCTTTTTAATTGTTATTATTTTCTTTTTATCATTCATACTTCCTAAATTAAATTTTATAGATGAAAGTAAAATATTTATAGATAGCATAAAATCATTTATAGGTATAATAGATCCTTTATTAATACTAGTTTTAGCTATTGTTAGTTTTTTAGATTTTAAGTTTAATAATAAGAGAAATTATAAAATCAATTAACATAACCACTCCAAGAATAGCAATTATTATTTTTGGAGTTTTTGCATATAATTTATCTGTTAAAGGTTTTATAAAATAATATAGTAAAATAACAGTCATACTCCAAAAAAATGATGTAGGTATACTTATGTATTTGCCAATATTTAATGGATAATTTGTATAATTCCAATAAACCAGATTAAAAAGTTTTTCTAATAAGATACCAGTAATCCATTCAATTGTAGTAATTATTATGAAAGATAATATAAAAAACATTAATACTTTTCTTATATTTGAACCAATTTTAATTCTTTCAAATATAAAAAACATTAAGGTAATGCATAATCCATATAAAAAAGTGTATGGTCCATACATGATACCGCTGTCGTAATTAAATGAAAAAATTATTTTGAGTATGGTTTCATATATAAAACCAAATATTGAGTAAAAAATTAGATTAAATAAACATGTCATAAATATAGCATTTACTAAAATGTTATCAAATATTCTATTAATATTTGACAATAAAATACAAAAGTGGTATAATACAAAGCATATTTATTAAGGGGG
The DNA here is from genome assembly GCA_964561095.1 of uncultured Muribaculaceae bacterium. Taxonomy (GTDB): domain Bacteria; phylum Bacillota_I; class Bacilli_A; order RF39; family UBA660; genus CAZLNV01. Next base: position 46,943 of record CAZLNV010000001.1, read on the forward strand.
TATGAAATATGACAAAAAAGGATTTGTTATTACAAATAAGAACAATAGATATGAGAATCAGAAACATAAAGAGTTCATTAAATGAACTGTATGCAAAATTTGATAAATTAAGTGAGGATGAGCTAAAACTAGAATCAAAACTTTTAATGGAAGTTGCAAGCTTAAGAAAAATTAGAAGAGAGTATGTTTCTATGGAACCAAGTTTAGAAAATGAACTTTTACCATCATCTGCTAAAAAAGCGGAGTTAAAAGTATCTAATAAAGAAAAAGACAAAAACGCAAAAGATAAGGATGCTTTTAGCGGTAAGAATTTGTTTATTGGTTCTGTTGCATTATTAACAGTAATGGCTATAGCGGCTTTATGCGCAAAGAACTGTAAAAAAGGAAAAGAAACAGCAAATTTAAATACACCAGCAGCAATTGAGATAACCGTTCCTTATTCTCCTACGTTTACTTCCGAGGCTATGCCTACGGTTACACCAGAAATAAAAGCAATGTTTAGTGATGTGACAAGTGAAGAAGAATTAATTGAGAGAGCAAAATTAATTTATGATATTGATTTAAAACCAATATTAGATGAATTAGGTAATGAACAATTAAATAATTATATAACAGAAGAAAGATTAATTGATATGTTGAGATTGGAACTAGGAGAATTACCATTGCATTCAGAATATGATGATAATTCAATTGATGAGATGTATCAATTTAGAACAGAAGTATTTGGTAACTTAGGCTCAGATCCTAATTTAACTAAATTATATCCAGCACATTATGCTTTACAAGCTCCTGATAATAGCGAATTAAGCGAGTATATGGCATCGTATGATGAGCTATATAATAATATTGCCGAAGCTAGAAATAATGGTGATATGGAAAGTGCTATAAAGAATATTGAGGCATTAGGTAAAAAGCATTATAACGAATTTGTTTTAGCGGGCTTATATGGAGATTTTAACCCATATTTATTAGATAGCGAATATAGGCAGTTAGCTTTTGCAGCTGCTGATGAAAGATATGCTTCATATGTATTAGAATATATATTAGATAATAATTTAACTATATGTGTACCAGCATGTTATGATCCAGTTACTGGAGAATTTAAAGATATAAATGTAGTTGATATAGAAGAAGCACTTGTACTTGGAACTAGTATGAATGGAAAAGTTTCATTATCGTATTATGGAAATGCACAAGATGTAAATTTGCCAAGAGAATTTTATTACAATTTAGCAAAAAAATTAGATGGTAAAGTATTAAAGAGGGGGTAAATAGTTATGTATAGTAATGATAGAGGTTTTGGCCTTAAAGATTTAATTATTAAGATTATATTCTTAGCATTGTTTGTTTTATTAATGGTATGGTTATTCCGTACATACACTCCGAATATGAAACCGTTTTATAGTAATGTGTTTAGAGAAAACATTTCATATATGCAAGATTCAGCTAAAAATTATTTTACAACTGACAAATTACCTGCTGAAATAGGTCAAAGTACTAAATTGACATTAAAAGAAATGCAGGAGAAAAAGTTGTTATTAGCTTTTGTTGATAAAGATGGAAATTCTTGTAATATGTATGAATCTTACGCTGAAGTTACAAAAGAAGAAAATGGTTATATATTAAAGACAAATCTAGAATGCAATACTGAAAAAGATTATGTTATAGAAATATTGGGGTGCTATGATTATGGATGCGACAAAGGTTGCAATCTAAAAGAAACCGCTTTAGAATATCAATTTACTAAAAGATTTTCTAAAACAGTAACAAATCTTACATGTCCTAAAGGATATAAAAGAGATGGAAACTATTGCTATAAGACAGTTGGAAACGAAACGGTAGGAGCAACTAAGAATTATACAGATGCTTATGTAATAGCAACGGGAGTTTTATATACAGTTGGTGCTAATCAAGAAATTGAATTAAAAGCAAATTGTACAACTACAACAACTCAAACTAAAGTATATAAAGACGCAATTGCTACTACAGTCACTAATGGAACATGTAAAGATATTCAAATTAAAGATCCGAATTGTACTGTTCAATGCAAAATGGTTTGGGATAGTAATTCTAAAACATATGTTAAGAAATGTAATACTTGTGGTTATATAACTACAAAAGATTGTTCAGAAGTAACAACTACAACAAATTATTCTTGCCCTGAAGGATATAACGATGGTTATGTTGGAGAAGGAGCAAATAAAAAATGCTATAAGTTAGTAAGCACTAAGACAACTAATTGTACTTGCCCGGTAGGAACAGATAAAGAAACCGGAAGTGGCGAAAACAAGAAATGTTATGATATAGTGTCCGGTGCTAAGACTCCATATTGTGAAAATAAGGATGCTAAGTATGATAGTAAAACTAATAAGTGTTTGTTAACTGTGGGGGGTAATTTTTCACACTATAGTTGCCCTTCCAATAAGTACTCTTTAGATAAAGAAAAGGGAACATGTACTTTGTCAATAGTTGATAAGATTAAAGCAACTAAGAATGTAAGTACAAAGACTTGGACTCAAACTAAATGGAGTAGAAGTAAAACATTAAAAGGATGGACAGCTACAGGCAAAACAAGAATAGTCGAACTATAAATATAAAGATGAAATTGAAGAAATTTCATCTTTTTTGTTGAATTTTTTTCATTTATCATCTATTATAAATATAGAGGTGAAAAAAATGAAAAAATTTTGGAAAAAGTATAAGGTATTAGTTATAGTTGCTTTATTAGTGGTAGCTTTTGTGGCATTATCGTTTTTAGTAGAAGGAAATAAACCTGCAGCAAAAGAACCTAGTTCAAGTGTTAGTGAATGGGTAGAAGCTGTTAAAGAAGATAAAAATGTTATTACAGTAATTGCGCTATCATATTGTAGCCATTGTAAAGATTATAAACCTGTAATTACTGAAATAGCTACTAAATATTCTATACCGCTTTATTGGTTCGAAATAGACACAGTGTCTGAAGCAGATGCAAATACAATTAGTTCAACATATGCTTTTAGTGAGTACGAAGGTGCTTCTCCATACACAGCAATTACTAAAAAAGGTGCAGTAATAGCTCAGTATGCAAATGGTTATATGTCTAATGAACAAGCATTAAGCTTTTTGAAAGATAATGGAGTAATTAAATAAAAAACTTTAAAAACTTTAAAGTTTTTTTTATAATATATATATGGTGGTTAATATGAAAAAATATATTGGTATTTTATTTTTATCATTAATAGTAGTAATGTTTATTAAATATTTTAATGCTGAGTACAAAATTAAGTATAATCTTGATGATCATAGTATAATAGCTAAATATGAAAATGGAAGGTATTATGTAGAAATAGATGGTAAATATAATTTTGATATTTATAAATCAAGAGGCTTAAAAAAATTAAAAATAAAACAAATAAAAGTTATAGATGATAATGAGTTATATTGTATTATTCCAATAATTGATGGAATTAATACTTACCCGCTATGCTACTTGAATGAAGAATATATTGATTATAATTTAGTGGACAATGAAGAAATTAATGAATATAAAAATACATACACGGATCACTTAAAAGGTAATTTTTCTTTTAATAATAATTTGAATAAAAAAGAATACATTCTTTTATGGAATTACAAAGGATTTTATAGAATGAATGGTGAAGATATAAATACAATTAATTTATTTAAAGAAGGCAAGTATGACAATAATTTAATGTGTCAGATAAATAATGAACTTTTATTTCCAGATTATAAAGAAGAATATAATTTTAAAGTTTTCTATTTATTGGATATTGGAAATGGCAATAAGAAAACAATAGAAAGTAAGTATGAATTTAGTTATGACGGATACATAGTAGGGAATATTAATAATAAGATATATTTTTATGATAATAAAAATTCTAAGTTATATGAAATTAATATTAAAAAATCAGAAATAAAACTAATTGGTTCAGAAGAATTAGGATATATAAAATATATTAATAAAAAACAAGTTGTGGCTAAAAAAAGTGAATATAAAAATCAAGAAATTAATTATATTAATGAAAAATCAAATTATAAATACTCAGTAGAAAATAATAATTTATATAAAGTTATAAACGATAATGAGAATATCAAGATTAAAATATTTAATGGTGAAAAAATTAAGGTAATAAAAGAAAACAATAATGATTTATATTTTATTTCAAATGATATTATGTATAAATACAATCCATCTATTGGATATATTAAAATATTTAATTATTTTGAACTTAATTTTAATACAAATAATATTATTTATATATATAATAAATAACAAAATTATACTTTTATCATAGAATATTTTAGGTGATGAAAATGATAAATAATTCTAGTGATAAAAGTTTGGATACTCCTTTTTATAGTTATTATGCAATTAAAAGTGGCGATACTCTTTACAAAATTGCCAAAGAGTTTGATATGAATCCTAAGTTAATAGCTGAGCTTAATGGTTTAAAGTTAGAGGATTATATTTACCCTAATGAAACTTTAAAGATACCTAAAAAGGGAGTTCAATATTACATAACAAAAGAAACAGATACTTTAAAAGAGGTAAGTAAAATATTTGGGAAGCCTATTAATGAATTAGTAAGCCAAAATGAAACAATATATTTATTACCCGAACAGATGATATTTTATAAAGAGGGTGGCATATAAAAGCAACTAAATAGTTGTTTTTTTACTATGACTTTGATATAATACAACATGAATGGACCTATAGCCAAGTGGTAAGGCGTGGGACTGCAACTCCCTGATCGTTGGTT
>CAZLNV010000002.1:0-49374 GCA_964561095.1 uncultured Muribaculaceae bacterium
TTCTAGCATTTCTACTAGTATGTTGTCCTCTTACTGGTAAACCTTTTTTATGTCTTATACCTTGATATGAACCTATTTCCATTTTAGTTTTAATGTTCATTTCAACTTCTCTTTTCAAGTCTCCAACTAAAACAAACTTTTCTACTTCACTTCTTAAAGCATTAATTTGTTCTTCTGTTAAATCTTTTACTCTAATATCTTCACTTACTTTAGCAGCAGTGCAAATTTTATGAGCTCTTGAAGGACCTATACCATAGATATAAGTAAGTCCTATAACTATTCTTTTTTCCTTTGGTAAGTCAATATTTTTAATTCTTGCCATAACTTCTCCTTATCCTTGTCTTTGTTTGTGTTTAGGGTTTTCACATATAACTCTAACCACACCTTTTCTTTTAATTATTTTGCATTTATCGCAAATCTTTTTCACTGATGGTCTTACTTTCATAATCTTCTCCTTTATTTCCTATAAATTATACGCCCGCGTGTTAAATCACAAATTGGTATTTCCATAAGCACTTTATCACCTGGATAAATGCGAATGTTATTCATTCGTATTTTGCCAGAAACGCCGGCTATTACTACGTGCTCATTTTCTAGTTTAACTTTGAATTCATAATTAGGTAATAATTCTAAAACCTTTCCTTCTAGTTCAATGTAACCTTCTTTTGCCAACTTTCTCACTCTCCTGTTATTATTTCGTAACCATCTTTGGTAACGACTATGGTATGTTCGAAATGTGCAGCCGAACTTTTATCTTCTGTTTCTATAGTCCAACCATCTTCTAACATCCAAATATTTTTATTTCTTAAACCAAACATCGGTTCAATTGCAAGTGTCATGCCACTCTTTAAAATTATGCTCTCACTTTCTTTATTGCTGTAATTAGGAATATATGGATCTTCGTGAAGAACTTTTCCCACTCCGTGACCAGTCAACTCTCTAAATACTGCATAATGATGTTTCTTGGCAACACTTTCAATAGAAGTGCAAACCTCATTTAGTTTAATACCTTCTTTTATAACTTCAAGTCCTTTATACAAAGCTGTTCTAGTGTTTTCCACTAATTCTCTTTTTTCTCTTGTAGTATTTCCCACTATATAAGTATATGCTGTATCCGAATGCATTCCTTTATAGCAAACTCCTATGTCAATGGAAATGATATCTCCATTTTTAAGTATTTGCTTTTCATTTGGAATTCCATGAACTACAACTTCATTTATACTAGCACATATACTAGCGGGATAACCTTCATATCCTAGGAATGATGGAGTAGCATCTTTCTTAGTTATATAATTATATGCATAAGTATCTAACTCTTTGGTACTTACTCCAGGACGTATTAAATCTTTCATATTCATTAAAATTTCATAAGCTATACTTCCTGCATGCTTCATTAATTTTACTTCATCATCTGATTTAATACTAATCATTTTTAACTCCTAAAGAATTTTCTATTTCATTTAATATTATACTCATATCCCTTGTAACATCTATTTCAATAAGTTTACCTAATTCTTTGTAATGTTGAACAACTGGAAGAGTATATTCGTTGAAAAAATTTAATCTAACTTTTAACGACTCTTCATTGTCATCATTTCTTTTAGTTAAAGGTATCTTACAATAATCACAAATCTCACCATTTTTTGGAGTACTAAACCCAGTTAATACATTATAAGTCATTTTACACTCTGGACAAATTCTTCTGCCAATTGTTCTTTTAAGAGCTGTTTCGTAGTCAACTTTTAAATATATGGCATAATCAATATCTAGATTCAATCTTTTTTGCATGCCTTCTAAAGCAACAACTTGACTCATTAACCTTGGGTAACCGTCTAATATAACACCATTTTTTATGTCTTCTTTAGATAGTCTATCCTCTATTAATTTATTAGTTATTTCGTTGCTAACTAATTTCCCTTCACTTTGAATTTGTCTAATAAGTTTACCTAATTCTGTATTTGGGTCTACTCCCCTTAAAAGTTCTCCAGCACTCACCCCAATAAACCCATAACGTTCATGAAGTAACTGCGCTATCGTACCTTTTCCGGCAGCTGGTGCTGCTATTAATATTAAATTCATAGATTCCTACCTTCTTTTATTATAACTTCTACTTGCAACAGATGACTCTAATTGCTTATATGTTTCAAGTACAACGCCAACAACAATTAATATACTAGTTCCTCCAATTTTTACTGAGCTTGGAAGGCTAGTAAACATAGTCGTTAGTATTGGTAAAGCCGCAATAATTGCTATAAATATTGCTCCTAAAAAAGTTATTCTACCAAGTACTTTAGAAATATAATTTTTAGTCTCACTTCCAGGTCTAATACCGGGAATATATCCACCATTCTTATTTAAGTCTTTAGATAACTTATCAGGACTTAATACCATATACACATAAATATATGTAAATAATATAATTAACAACATATATATTGCAAATCCAACTGGTGTTTCAGTAGAAAAAATTGTCTTTATCACACTAAGTGCTTTTTCATTTTTTACAAAATATGTCAATGTTGATGGAACAGCTAATATAGTTGAAGCAAAGATTACAGGCATTACTCCCGCAGAATTAATTCTTAAAGGAAGATATGTTTGTTTGCCGCCATAAGAAGAAACTGTTCTATTTGAATATTGAATAGGAATTCTTCTTTCTGCTTCTTGAATATATATAACACCAACTATAATAAATATGTATAGTAGTACAAATAAACTAAATGAAATAATTCCAACTAGTGTATTTGATGCTCCTGGGATTAACGCTTGGAATGCACTAATAAACATTGATGGTAATGTATTAACAATACCAGCCATAATGATTAGTGATACTCCGTTTCCAATTCCTTTTTGAGTGATTTGGTCTCCCATCCAAAGTAAGAATGCTGTACCGCCTGTTAGAATAGTTGCTATTTTCAAATATTCTATAGGCTCTGCACCTTTACCCATAAACATTAATGCGTAAACAAAACCTTGTATAAAAGAAAATCCAATACCTGCATATCTAGTAATTTTATTTATTTTAGTTCTTCCTTCTTCACCCATTTCTTTTAATTCTTTAAAATATGGTATGATATCCATTTGAAGAATTTGAATAAGAATAGATGCACTAATGTAAGGCATAACGCCTAGGGCAAATATTGAGAATTGTTTTAAACCGCCACCGCTCATTGCGTTTAGTAATTCCAAAAATCCTAGATCTCCGGTAATTGCTTTCATTCCTGGAACTGTTATAGCATTTCCAAGTGCAAATACTGCAAGGGCGCATAGAGTAAATCCAACTCTTTTACGTAAGTCTTTATTAGTAGATTTAAATAATTGCTTAAATGTAGCAAACATTTTAAATCACCTCTGCTTTCCCGCCTAACTCTTCAATTTTGTTGATAGCACTATTAGTGAAAACGTTAGCTTTTACAGTTAATTTCTTTTCTAATTTACCATTCCCCAAAATTTTTATTCCTTTTAATTCTTTGTTTATTAACTTCTTTTCTTTTAGTAATTCAGGTGTAACAACTGTACCTTCATCAAAAACATTTAATTCTGATACATTAACAATTGCATATCTTATAGTAAACCTTTTATTACTAAATCCTCTTCTTGGTAATCTTTTATATAATGGATTTTGTCCACCTTCAAACCAAGCTGGGATATGTGCTCCTGAACGAGCTTTTTGTCCTTTTTCACCACGACATGAAGTTTTTCCATGTCCTGAACCTGGACCTCTACCTACTGTTTTTCTTCTATGAGTAGATCCAGGATTATTTACTAATTCATTTAATTTCATTATCCTTTAATCTCCTCTTCTTTTTTACCACGTAACATAGCTAAATGTGCAACACTTTTTTGTTTTCTTAGTGCATCCATTGTAGCACGTGATGTGTTAATTTGTGTGTTACTTCCTAATGATTTAGAAACTACATCTTTAACTCCCGCTAATTCAAGAATAATTCTAACTGGTCCTCCAGCAATTATTCCTCTACCTTCTTTAGCAGGTCTAATTAATACTTTTGCAGCTCCACATACACCAATAACTTCGTGAGAAATTGTTCTATCATCAACTAAAGTAACATTTATCATATTCTTTTCTGCAGCTTTGATAGCTTTTGTAACTGCTTCTGGTATTTCATTTGATTTACCTGTTCCAATTCCAACTTTTCCTTTTCTATCTCCTACTGCAACAGTAGCCGAAAATCTAAAATTTCTACCACCTTTAGTAACTTTAGTTACACGTCCTATAGAAATAATTTTATCTTCATATAATTTCTTAGGTTCTTCTCTTTTTTCAAATCTTTTGTTTTCCATTAGAATTCTAATCCTTTCTCGCGTGCAGATTCTGCTAAAGCCTTAACAGCGCCATGATATAAATATCCGCCTCTGTCAAATACTACAGTTTTAATTTTTAATTTTAGTGCTTTATCAGCAATAGATGCTCCTATTTTTTTGGCATTTTCAATATTACTGCCTTTAAGACCTAATTCTCTACCAGAAGCACTTGCTAAAGTAATACCTTCTTCATCATCAATTAATTGAACATAAAAATCAACATTACTTTTAAATACATTTAATCTTGGAATAGAACTAGTTCCATGAATAGTTTTTCTAATTCTTGCATGTCTTGCTTCACGAGCAACACTTCTTGACTCTTTTTTTATCATAATTACCCTCCTTACGCAGCTTTCTTTCCTTCTTTACGACGAATAAATTCATCTTTATATTTGATACCTTTACCTTTATATGGCTCTGGTCCTCTTACTTTTCTTACATTAGCAGCAAATTCACCTACTACTTGTTTGTCAATTCCACTTATTGTAAGTTCTGTGTTTGAAGGAGCTTCTAATTTTAATCCTGTAGGAATATCAAGTGTAACAGGATGAGAATATCCTGCATTAATTACAAGTTTATTTCCTTGAACATTAAACTTATAACCAACTCCATTAATTTCCAAATCTTTTTTAAAACCAATGCTTACTCCATCAATCATATTTTTAATTATTGAATTGGTAGTTCCATGCAACTGTTTTGAAGTTTTAGCTTCATCTTTTCTAGTTACAATTACCTTATTTTCTTTAATTTCTACATTGACTGCATTTTTAAATTCAAATGTAAGAGTTCCTCCCTTTCCTGTAACTGTTACTAAGTTACCTTCAACGGTAACTGTTACACCTTCAGGTATAATAAGTTCTCTATTTCCAATACGACTCATATAAATTCTCCTCTTACCATATATACAAAAGCACTTCGCCGCCAAGAGACTTACCTCTTGCTTCTTTGTCTGTCATTAAACCTTCTGGTGTAGAAATAACTGCTGTTCCTAAACCATTGATTACCCTAGGCAATTCATTTGCTTTTGTATAAACACGTAACCCTGGTTTACTAATTCTTTTTAAACCAGTAATTACTCTTTCTTTAGATTTTGTATATTTCAAATTTAATACAAGCATTTCACCATTTCCAGATTCTTCACTTGTACTGAATCCATCAATATATCCTTCTTTTACAAATATCTCAGCGATACCCCTAGTCAATTTTGTAGATGGTACTTCCACTGTTTTGTATTTCATAGCATTTGCATTACGAATTCTAGTAAGCATATCTGCTACTGTATCATTTACCATGATTGGCCTCCCTTCTTAAAAACCTCTCGTTTTAATACTATTTTTTTATTATTTTTTTCAGATACTTTTAATGCTTCTTGGCATTTTGTTAGCTCTGATAAAATATCTTCTTTGTACTCTAATAATTCTGCTAATTCTTCATTATAGTTTTCACTACTCAATGTGTCTTTTTCCCCTTCTAATTCTTTTTCCTCAGTTTCAATACATGAGAGAAGATAAGATTGAGTTTTTAACTTACATTGTAGTGAACCTTCGAGTAACATAATTGAGTTCACTTTTGTTCACTCCTACCAACTTGATTTTTTTACGCCAGGAATTTGACCTTTATTTGCTAATTCTCTAAAGCAGATACGACATAAACCAAATTTTCTTAAAACACCATGTGGTCTTCCACATCTTTCACATCTTGTATAATTTCTAGCTTTAAACTTAGAACCATTCTTCCAGCTTACTATTTTACTTTTCTTTGCCATAATATCTCCTTACTTTCTAAAAGGTAATCCAAACCCTGTTAATAACGCTAATGCTTCTTCATTAGTTTTAGCTGTTGTTACAATAACAACGTCTAATCCACGAGTCTTAATAACATTATCATATTCTACTTCAGGGAATACAAGTTGTTCTTTGATTCCTAAAGTATAATTTCCTCTTCCATCAAATGATCCTTTAGATATTCCTCTAAAATCTCTTACACGAGGAAGAGCTATTTTTACAAGCTTTTCTAAGAAGTTATACATATTATCTCCTCTTAGAGTAACTTTGCAACCTATTTTATTTCCTTCTCTTAATTTAAATCCAGCAATTGATTTTTTTGCTTTAGTTATAACAGGCTTTTGTCCTGCAATTACTTCTAATTCCTTAACAGCTGCTTCTAGATATTTTGAATCTGCTAATGCATCTCCTACGCCCATATTAAGAACGATTTTTTCCAATCTAGGAACTTGTAAATTAGAAGTATAACTAAATTCTTTCTTTAAACTAGGAAGAATTTCTTTAGTATATAATTCTTTTAATGTTTCCATAATTCACCTACTTTTTACTTTCTTCTTTTTTAGTAGTTTTTTTCACTGTTTTCTTTTCTAATTTTTTGTCCATAACTTTTACATTAGAAATATGAATTGGAGCTTCTATTTCAAGAATTCCACCAGTTTCATTGTTAGCTGAAGGTTTAACATGCTTTTTAATAATGTTAACTTTGTCAATTATAACTCTGTTCTCACTTCTTAAAATTTGCAATACTTTTCCTTCTTTTCCTTTATTACTACCTGACATTACTTTTACCATGTCTCCAACTTTGATTTTCATGATTTAGCCTCCTATAATACTTCTGATGCTAGTGAAACAATTTTCATGTAATTCTTATCACGAAGTTCACGAGCAACGGGCCCTAAGACACGAGTTCCTACCGGACTATTATCATCTTTAATTAATACGCAAGCATTATCTTCAAATTTGATAAAACTTCCATCTTTTCTTTTTGTCCCTTGTACTGTTCTTACTATAACAGCTTTTACTACTTTTCCTTTTTCAATAGTGCCGTTTGGTAATGCTTTCTTAACTGTTCCAACTACTACATCTCCAATATTACCAGTTTTAACTTTTGAACCACCTAATACTCTTATTACAAGTAATTCACGTGCTCCAGAGTTATCGGCTACTTTTAAACGACTTTCTGGTTGTATCATTCTTTATGCCCTCCTTAATCCACAATAACGGCTTTTTCAATAACTTTATTTAATATATATCTTTTAGTTTTTGAAATTGGTTTAGAAAAAATAACGCTTACTGTATCTCCTAAACCTGCCTTATTCTCTTCATCATGTACTGCATATTTTTTAGTACTTTTTACTCTTTTACCATATAATGGGTGTTTTTTGTAAGTTATTACTTCAATAGTAATAGTCTTATCACATTTGTTACTTACAACTTTACCTATAAGTTCTTGTTTTGCTTTTTCCATAATTCACCTACTTTTTTAACCCTTCTAATTCACGTTCTCTTAAAACTGTTTTTAATCTTGCTACATCATGTCTTAACATAGATACTCTATGAGGTTTTTCTAATGAGCCAGTAGACGCAGCAAATCTTAAGTTAAACAATTCTACTTTTAATTCTTCAATTTTTTTATTAATTTCTGCATCTGTCATTTTCTTGATATCTTCCATCTTCATTATTCAGATACCTCACTTTTCATAACAAATTTTGTTTTAATTGGTAATTTATGACCAGCTAATCTAAAAGCTTCTCTTGCAATTTCTTCAGTAACATCTGTCATTTCAAACATAATCTTACCAGCTTTTACTACTGCTACCCATTCTTCTACATTACCTTTTCCACTTCCCATACGTACTTCAGCAGGCTTCTTAGTTCTTGCTAAATGTGGGAATATATTGATAAATACTCTTCCTCTTTTAAATTCTTTCATGTGTCTAGTCATAGCAATACGAGCAGCTTCTATTTGTCTTGCTGTAATGTATGAACCTTCTTTAGCCATAAGTCCAAATTCACCTTTAGTTAAAGTAATATTACCTTTGGCTTTACCTTCATAGCTTACTCTATGAGGCTTACGATATTTAGTTCTTTTTGGTATCAACATTTTCCATACCTCCGTTTTTCTTCTTAGCAGGTAGTATTTCTCCTTTATAGATCCATACTTTTACGCCAATTTTACCATAAATAGTATCAGCTTCTTTATGTGCATAATCGATATCTGCTCTTAATGTATGTAGAGGAACTGTTCCTTCACTTTTTACTTCGCTTCTAGCAATTTCTGCTCCATTAAGTCTACCTGAAACTAAAATTTTAATTCCTTTAGCTCCTGCTTTCATAGCGTTTCTTATAGCTCTTTTTTGTGCTGAACGATAAGAAGCCCTATTTTGTATTTGCATTGCAATAGATTCTGCAACTAACGCTACATTAGTATCTATTCCTTTGATTTCAACTATTGATAAATATATTTCTTCATTAGTTAATTTCTTTAAATTATTCTTATGCTTTTCAATATCCGCTCCACCACGTCCAATTATTATACCTGGTTTAGCAGTATTAATTATAATATTTGTTCTTTTCTTATTTCTTTCAATAACTACACTAGCAACAGAACATCCTTTTAAACATTTTCCTAAATACTCTCTAATTTTAATATCAGTTTGTAAGTATTTTTTAAAATCTTTATTAGGAGCATACCATTTTGACTCCCAATCTTTATTGATGCCTACTCTTAGTCCTATTGGATTAACTTTTTGTCCCATTATTTGTCCTCCTTCATATCAGATACTTTTACGTATATATGGCTTGTTCTTTTAAATCTTTTATCCACTCTTGAACGAGAACCAATTTTAAACCTTTTTAATGTAGCTCCCTCACTGATATAAGTTTCGCTTACAACTAAATCTTTCTTATCCATTTCTAAATTGTTAACAGCATTTGCAACTGCACTATCTAGAACTTTTTTAATTAGGCGACTAGCTTTAGTATTTGTAGTTAATAATATTTTTTCTGCAGTAGCTACATTTTTACCTCTAATTAAGTCAAGAGTCATTCTTGCTTTAAGAGGTGCTATCATAGCTCCTTTATGCAAACTATATGTTTCCATTTCTAATCCTCCTATTTCCCGTCATTTCCAGCATGTCCTGTAAATTTACGAGTAGCTGAAAATTCTCCAAGTTTGTGTCCTACCATATCTTCAGTTACATATACTGGAATAAATTCTTTCCCATTATGTACTGCTAATGTGTGTCCTACAAAATCCGGATAAATTGTTGAACGACGAGAATATGTTTTAACAACTTCTTTTTTGCCTATTTCATTTAATGTTCTTATTCTTTTAAGTAATCTATCAAATACATAAGCACCTTTTTTTAAACTTCTTGCCATTGTTTCACTCCTTATTTCTTCCTACGAGAAACAATTAATTTCTCAGAAGCTTTCTTTGATTTTCTTGTCTTATATCCTAGTGCTGGTTTACCCCAAGGTGTCATTGGTGATTTACGTCCTACTGGAGCTTTACCTTCACCACCACCATGTGGGTGATCATTAGGGTTCATAACAGAACCACGTACTGTTGGTCTAACTCCCATATGTCTTTTTCTTCCAGCTTTTCCTAGATTTACTAATTCATAATCAGTATTTCCAACTTCTCCAATAGTAGCTCTGCAATTTCCTAAGAACTTTCTTGTTTCACCACTTTTAAGTCTTAACAATACATATTTGTCTTCTCTTCCAAGAATTTGAGCACTTGCTCCAGCACTTCTAGCTAAAGAAGCACCTGCTCCTGGATTAAGTTCAATATTATGTACAACAGTACCTACTGGGATATTGATTAGCGGTAGCGCATTTCCAACTTTAATATCAGCATGTTCTCCGCTTTCAATTACATCTCCAACTTTTAAATTAAGTGGAGCAATTATATATTTTTTTTCTCCATCAGCATAATTAATTAATGCGATGTTTGCACTTCTATTTGGATCATATTCAATAGTGGCTACTATGCCGTTAATACCATCTTTATTTCTTTTGAAATCTATTACACGATATTTTCTTTTAACTCCGCCACCAATATGTCTAACAGTTATTCTACCTTGATTATTACGTCCTCCGGTTTTACTTATTTTTTTTAATAAGCTTTTTTCAGGAGTAGATGTAGTTATTTCTTTATTAACCAAAGTACTCATATTTCTTTGACCATTTGTTATTGGTTTATAATTCTTTATTGGCATTTTTATCTCCTCCTAACTAAAATTCTATTTTAGAACCTTCCATTAATTTTACATATGCTTTCTTATATGCATTTGTTCTTCCAGAGTATTTTCCAACTCTTTTTTTCTTGGTTACTACATTTAATGTATTAATGCTTTTAACTTTAACTCCAAACTTTTTTTCAACTACTTGTTTAATTTGAGTTTTATTAGCTTTGCTGTCAACCTTAAATACATATACATTTTCACTTGCTAATTCTTGTGATTTTTCTGTAATAACTGGTGCTTTTAAGATATCATAATTCATTATTTAAGCACCTCCTCTATTCTTTTAACACTTTCAGTATCTATAACCAAACTATTATATTTAATAACGTCTAATACATTGATACCTTCTGCATTTATAGTTTTTAATGCTTCATTATTTCTTGATGCTAATACTAAATTTTCATTTTCACCAATTGTTACTAACAATGCATTTTTATTAATTTTTAAATTGTTCATAATAGTCATTAAATCTTTAGTTTTATTACTTTCAACATTTAAATTTTCAACTACTATTAATTCTTTATTTTGGAATTTAGAAGATAAAGCGCTCTTAAGAGCTAATTTTCTAGATTTCCTATTCATTTTTTTATCATAACTTCTAGGTGTAGGTCCAAAAGCAATACCGCCTCCAGGCCATTGAACTGATCTATTTGACCCTTGACGAGCTCTACCAGTTCCTTTTTGTTTCCAAGGTTTTTTACCTCCGCCACTAACTTCAGCTCTAGTTTTTGTTTTGTGAGTTCCTTGTCTTGATGAAGACATTTGAAATTTTAAAGCATCGCTTAATACATTTTCATTAATTTCAATATCCCAAATATTTTTGTCTAGAGTTAAATCAGTTGCTTTTTCACCATTAAGTTTTAAAACACTAATCTTTGCCATTATTCTGCCTCCTTAGTATCTTCTATAGGAGTTACTTCCTCATTTTTTTCTTCTTCTACAATAGTTTCAACTGATCCAGTAACTTCTGTTTCTTCTGGTGTAACAGCATTATTAATTTCTTCTGTAGTTGATTCAGTAGCTGAAACAGTTTCTATTACTTCATAACTAACTAAATCTTCTGCATTTTTCTTTCCGCCTTTAATAGCAGTTCTTACTAATACATATCCACCTTTAGGGCCCGGAACATTTCCACTTACTAAAATACAATTATTATCCACATCTATACTTATTACTTCTAGATTTTGAATAGTAACAGTTTCTTTTCCTAAATGTCCTGGTAATTTTTTACCTTTTAATACCCTCATAGGTCTCATTGGTCCTAAAGAGCCTACTCTCCTATGATAAGTTGAACCATGTGTCATTGGTCCACGAGATTGATTCCATCTCTTTATAACACCTGCAAAGCCTTTTCCTTTTGATGTACCAGTTACATCAACAATTTCTCCAGCTTCAAAAACGTCTACTGCAATTACATTACCTACTTCATAATTTGATACATCTAATCCGCGTATTTCTTTTAAGAAGCGCTTAGGTTCAGTTTTTGCTTTTTTAATATGACCCATTTCAGGTCTATTTGATGCTTTTTCTTTTTTATTAAAAGCACCTAATTGTATTCCGTTATACCCATCTTTTTCAACTGTTTTAATTTGAGTGATTACATTTGGTTCACATTCAATAACAGTTACAGGTATAAGTTTCCCGTCAGTTGTAAAGACACCAGTCATTCCAACTTTACGTCCTAAGATTCCTTTCATAATTTCCCTCCAATAATTAATCTTATAATTTAATTTCGATATCTACACCACTTGGTAAATCCAAATGAGTTAATGCTTCAATTGTTTCTTTACTTGGACTTGTGATATCAATTAATCTTTTATGCGTTCTCATTTCAAATTGTTCACGTGAATCTTTATATTTGTGAACAGCCCTTAAAATGGTAATCTTATCGATTTCAGTTGGTAGCGGTACTGGACCACTTACAACTCCACCAGTTCTCTTAACAGTCTCAACAATCTTAGCTGCAGCTTGATCAATAATTCTATGATCAAATGCTTTAAGTCTTATTCTTACTTTGTCTTTAGACATATTATTTCCTCCTTCGCCTATTTTTACTAATAGACTTGCTCAGTACAAATTACCTGATATGCATTGAATTCATTTACAACTCAACCTGGTGTATCAGCAACCTCGCACTTCTCAGCCAGTCATACTGCATTAAATTATATGATAAAAGAATAAAAAAATCAAGCATTTTTCTCGATTTCTTTATTTTTTATTAAAAACCACTATTTTGTATATAAAAATTTTTAAAAATAGTGGGTCATTAATGTCCCACTATTTTGGTTATTTTATTTAATTGATTAACAAAAGGCTCACTGCATAAATATAGATTTAAAATATATGTTGTTATTAATACTGTGTAATATATATACGCATCTTTTTGTTTTAGATCTCTTACTATTCTTGTAACGAGTAATACAAATAAGATTAACTCCATAGTCAAAAATAATATCACCTGACTTCTTAATATTGTAAATCCATACTCTGCTACATAAAGAAACATTCTATAATATGCATTAAATATTAAGATAATTGAGAATCCAATAAGCATTAATAGAAGTATTTTAATAAAATTACTTTCTTTAATCTTATTTGTATAATATAAAAAATATATAATTAAAATAAAGTTTATTGAAGTTACACCTAAAAGTTGAAAGAATCCTTCTCTAGCATACTCTGCATAAGTATACTCTATTGGTATATTCAAGAAATTAACTGTCAATTTAGAAATTTCTGATATTAAAAATAATATAAATATTAAATTAACTATTGTTAATATAGTAATACCTAAAGAAGTATTAATATTATATATTCTTCCCTCTTTCATCTTTAACTTTCTATTTTTAAGTATATTTATAAATGTACAAAATAATATTATAAATGATACCACCAACACAATTATATTTTCTCTTATCACTCTAAAATTTAAAACTTTATTAAAAATACTTAATGCGCCACTCATAAATTCACTAAAATATTTATCAGCAGAAACTAGTAAAGTTAAGATAACCCCGCCTATTACTAATCCAATTACTACCCCTAAGAGAATATTGATTATATTCTTTTTTTTGTTATCAATTTTTAGTGGAAATTTAAAATATTTAAAATTATTAAATAATCCACCAGGAAAAAATTTGAATACCCAATTAAATGATTCCTTTGATAACTTGTAATTTGTATTCGTTAAACTAAAGAAAAATATTGATATTAATATAGGCAATACTATTAAGTTTAATAAAGCATTAGTTATGTCAATCTTTATTATATAGTTACTTGCCATTATTAATCCTATAGGGATTAAGTAGTAATACGCTTTATTATTTTTATCTAGTTTCATTTTTCTTATGATAATTATATAACTAATTAACAATAAAAATATTGGGATGTTAACAATTAAATTATAACTATCTTTAACTTTAATGTTAAAGACTACCATTATTATTAAAGCTGTTATTAATGATACTAATGATATAAATTTTAAATTTTTTTCATTTTCCATTTTTACTCCTTATACTCAAGTATATCGCTTGGTTGACACTTTAATACCTTACATATAATTTCTAATGTTGAAAACCTTATTGCTTTTGCTTTGTTAGTTTTTAATATTGATAAATTTGTAGTAGTTATTCCCGTTTTTTCGCTTAATTCATTTAATGACATTTTTCTTTTAGCCATCATTACATCTAAATTTACTATTATCATACTACACCGTTAAATCCAATTCGCTTTTATATGCTATAGCCGATTTTATAACTTGACTTAATACATAAAAACTTAAACTTACCATAAAAGTAATAATCATAACTGCGAATGTAAGCATGGTTGGTATAAATATTGATTTAATGCTTACTATTAAAAATAATGCCATAAATAATGTAGCTATCACTTTCAAAATTACCTCAATATCTTTTTTAAATGGGCTATCTTTATAAATTTTTTTAAATAAGCACATTAAGTTATAAAGTATTCCTAAACTAATGATATAACAAGTATAAAAAGCTATCTTATAATATATTGTTTGCTCTTCAAATTTTGGCAATACTTCCCCAATAACACTATTATATATAGTTGGTATTAAAAATAAGCAAATAACTCCAATTACTAACATTATTATTAATATTATATATATAATATTAGACAAAATACTTTTTTTCATAATTCACCTCTCAAGTAATATAATACTATAAATTTTATACTTGTCAATATAAATTTATCGATTATCGTAAAATATTGTGTTTAATTTTCTTGATTATTATAATATTATTTAATATAATTGTTTTAACAGAAGGAGTTATAATGAATAAAAAAATGCCGGAACACATTGCTATTATCATGGATGGTAATGGAAGGTGGGCAACAAATCAAAATTTAAAAAGAACACAAGGTCATTATGCGGGATATAAAAGATTAAAGAAGACCGCAACTTATATATTAAATAAAGGAATTAAATACTTAAGCGTTTTTGCTTTTTCCACTGAGAACTTTGCAAGAAGTAAAGAAGAAGTTGATTACTTAATGAATTTATTTATTACATCTTTTAGCAAAGAAATAAATTTTTTTATAAAAAATAATATAAAGGTGGTTTTTTCCGGTAGAAGGGAACCTTTAAATGATCAAGTATATGAGGCAATGAAAAATGTAGAAAACAAAACCTCTATGTGTACTGGGGGAATATTTAATGTTTGCTTAAACTATGGGGGTCAATCAGAAATAGTGGATGCTACTAAGAAAATAGTAAACGATGTAATACAGAATAAAATAAAAAAAGAAGATATAGATACAGATTTATTTTATAAATATTTATATAATGATTTACCGCCCATTGACTTATTAATAAGGACTAGCGGAGAAGTTAGAATTAGTAACTTTATGCTTTATAGTATGAGTTATTCAGAACTATATTTTACAAAAACTTTTTTTCCGGACTTTGATGAATCAGAAGTAGATAAAGCTTTGGAAGAATATAATAATAGAATAAGAACAAAAGGAAAAGATAGAAAATAATCTATCTTTTTAATTATTAAGTTCTCAATAAAAAAGAGCCTAAGCTCTTACATCATTTTATTAAATGCTTTTGTTTTTTCAACTACTCTTTTAATATCTCTTTCATTGAATGGTTTTGTTAACACTTCAACAATTGGATATTTAGCTACTTCTTCAATTGTTTCATTAGAATCTTCTCCAGTTATTATTGAAACAGGAATAGTATTAAATAATTGATTATCCTTTAAAAATTCCAATACTTCTATCCCACTACAATTAGGCATATTTAAGTCTAGTAACATTGCAACTATATTATTATCTTTTCTATTTTCAATTATATCTATTGCTTCTTTTCCATCCCCGGCAGATATTACTGCATAAGCTCCTTTAAATACTTTTTCTATAAATATTCTAATTACATTTGAATCATCAACAACTAAAATTGTTTTATCCTTAGTTGGATCAAATTTTAATTCTTCTATATCTTCAACTGGAATTGTTTTATCTCCAAAATATTCTTTAACTATATTTATCACTTTAGTTGTCTCTTTCATTAACTCATTAAAGTGATCAAAAACATAATACATATTATTCGCTTTACTTTTGAGTTCATGGTCATATGCAAGTTCAGCTAAGTTCTCAAATCCAAAATATTTTGCATCTGATTTTAGTGAATGCACTAATATTGCATAATTTGGCATATCAGTTGCTTCCTTATATTCTTTTATTTTTTTTACCTTTTCTTCAATAGCGGATAAAAAGTCTCTCAAAGTTAGATTGTATGTTTCCATATCACCAAATAACTCTAAACTTTTTTCTACATTAACTCCATTATCTTCCAAAAATTTTCTATCTTTCATAATTCCTCCATTATCCCAAATATTTTCTTAATTTATTTTCAAGTTCTATCATATTCATTGGTTTGGCTATATAATCCGTAAATCCAGATGCTAAATACTTTTCTCTCATTCCAGTAATAGCATTCGCAGTTAGTGCGATTACTGGGGTATTGAAATTGGGTATTTTACGCAGTTTTTTAAGTGTTTCAGTTCCAGTCATTATAGGCATCATATCATCAAGCAAAATGAGATCATATTTATTTCCACTTTCTATTTTTTCTAGACATCCTTTGCCAGAATCCACCTCCTCTGACTCAACATTATATTTAAGCAGTAATCTTGAAGCAACTTTTAGATTAACTATATTATCATCTACTATTAATACTTTTTTACCTTTAAAATTCAATAATGCTTTATCAAGTTTGAGAACTTTAGTTTTTTCTAATTTTTTTTTATCTTCCACTATTTTTTGATCTATAGCAACTGTAAACTTTGAGCCAGTTCCATATTCACTTTGAACAACTATCTTACCTTTCATAAGTTCTACTAACTTTTTAGTAATTGCAAGCCCTAAACCCGTTCCTTCTGCTGTTGTATTTTTTTCAACTTCTAATCGTTCAAATCTAGTAAATAATTTATCAATCTTTTCTTTCTTAATGCCTATACCAGTATCCTCTACTGAAATTATTAATCTAACAACTCCATTATGTATAACAGAATCAACATTGAATGTTATGCTACCCTGAGGAGTATACTTAATTGAATTTGTTAATAAATTCAATATTATCTGTTTCACTCTTGCATGATCTCCGTATAATACCGGGGGTATTGATTCATCATATGAACTTATAAATTCTATTGGTTTATCATTAGCTTTTATCTTAATATTACAAAATGCCACCAATTCATTAAATACCTTTTTAAATTCATATTCACTTTTTATTATTTCAAGTTTATTAGCTTCTATCTTAGAAATATCTAATATACCATTAACAATTTCCAACAAGTTATCAGATGCATTCATAATATGGCCTATTTCCTCTTTAACATCTTCTGGAACTTTTTCATTTTCACTTATTATTTGACTAAACCCAACTATAGCGTTTAATGGGGTTCTTATTTCATGTGACATACTTGATAAAAAATCAGTTTTAGCATTATTAGCTTTTACAGCTTGATCTTTAGCAATATTAAGTTCATTAATCATTTTAACATCTGGATTTTCAATGGTAAAAAACATCATCAAGTCAACATATACAAGCATTAATGTAGTAATCATTAATGCCGGATTTATAGTTCTTAATATCATTACAACAATTATCAAGACGATTAATGCTAGTAATGGTAAATACTTTTTGTTCAATAAATTTTTAAAATTTGCTAAAGCACATATAACGCAAGCTAAAATATAGAAACCAGTTCCCATAAATATAAGATTTACAGCCGCCCCATCAGCATACATAATATCTTGATCATTTACTATGTTAAATGGCAATATCATTATCGCAAGCACTAGAAGTAAGTTAATGATCATTGTTATTTTTATAACTTTATTATATGATTTACTAAATTTCTTTTTATAATTAAATGATATATATACAACATATAAGAATAAAAACCACGCATATACTATATAAATTGTAAAGTCTAATTTGTTAAATGTAATTATTAATTTAGATTCCGGAAATTTGTACCCCAAAAATATAATCGTTAAGGCAAGACAAACTTCAACCATTGTTGTTATTAACAATGCAGAAAATATTCCTGTCTCAATATTTTTTATTCTTTCTTTTCTATAGTATATAATCATTATTGTTGCAAGTATTAAAAATGCATATACTAAAAAATATAAATTATTCACACTACCACCTACTTTATACTATACCATATTTTATTAACGTTTTAAAGTCAACTTATTAACATTTATCGGCATAACATCATCATATGTTTCATAACTTTTTATTGCAAGCTTTCTAATGTCCTCTGGCCCCATCTTTGGATATCCTTTTACTAATTCATCTTTCCATTCTTTGTATCTTCCGCTTTCATATTCTTCTCTAGTAATTCTAGGAATCTTAGTTTCCCAAATTTCATACTTTAATCTAGCCATCTCATCTCTTAAAGTTTTTAAAGCTTCATTTCTATCAGTTTTATAATTTAATCTAAGTGGCATCCCATACTTAACATATACATTATTAGTTTTATCTTCATATTCCATTACTACAGGCACAATTGGATATTCAGTTATTTTAGCAATATCTATTATACCAGCTCCAAGTTCTAACATTGGAACGCTTTCTTCTAAGTTCCATGCTCCTTCAGGAAAAATCATTAGGTCTCTCCCATACAAAGCTCTTTTAATCATCTCGGTCTTTGCTGATTTTTCACTTTCCTTATTACCCCTTTGTAAATAAACAACACCTTTAATCCTAAAAAGTAAACCAGATACATCATTTTTATTTTCATCACTAGCTAATAAATAACTATGTCTGCCTATTATTTCAGTGGCAAGTGGCACGTCATTAGCATTAGAATGATTAAAACCAAATATCATAGTCTCTTTTTTATCTACAGGGCATTCATTTAAAAATATTAAATTTTTTTTTCTAATAGTTTTTAGTATCCCAAGCAATATTGGACTAAAAGCATCTCCAGCCTTAATTGAAGCTTTTGGATTCGGAAGCTCACCATAATATTCTTTTAGTTCTTTATAATACTGTTTTAATTCTTCATCAGAAAAGTTTTTTAACTCTTCCCAATTCTTTTTTTCAAATTCTCTCATATTATCCCCTTGTATTAATAATATCACTTTTTATTTTTTTTTCAATAAATCAATAGACTTCGTGTGACATATTTGATACAATAGTATTATGAATAAAATGAGTGAAATAAAAAACTATATTAAAATTGACAAAACTTTTGATGAATTAGAGAATGATTTCATAAAAGAATTTATCTTTACAAGAAAAAGTAATAATCTAACTCAACAATTGCTTGCGGATTATTCCAACACTTCTAGAGAAAAAATTGCTAGAATAGAAAAGAAAATGCATTCTCCCACAATAAAAAGTTTAATCAAAATACTTGGCTCAATTGGATATACAATAAAAATAGAAAAAAAACCTTATATTTAAATATAAGGTTTTTATATAATATAAATTTACTAATTAAATCTTTTTCCTTTTTTTTCAGCTAATTTGTAAATAACTATTCCTACTAGTAAAATACTTAAAAGTAACATAAAATTAATTGCAACATCTCCAGTTTTTGGATTTACATCAGTTACAGAGAACGAGGCACTTGCTGATGCTCCATCACTATAACTTACTTTTAATGTGTATGTTCCTTTGTCTAATGTTTGCAAATACTCTTTTTTTAAAGTAACTATTGTACTTCCACTTGTTATGGTATATTTACTCTCATCAATAACAACATCATTTACTTTAACAGTCTCTAAATTTTCTACATTCCCACTAAAAGTTATTACTAAATTATCATTATTATATGTTTGTGTATTTCCACTTACTACCTTATATATATTAAATAGTCTTATTATAGTTTGATCAGGTCTGCGAGAATCTTCAATAAGAAAATTTCCTCGTATTGAAGAAAGCATATCGACTTGCATGTTTTCCTCATACAATAGTTTAAAATCACTATTATATAATCTGAATACTGATGTTTCTGCAGTAGGGTGGCATATTACTCCTAATACTGCATCTTTATATATATATGGTTTTGTATAGCATCCATATGGAACAATGTCTGTTAACTTTTGTGCAACGGTACCATCAACATTATATGCAACAACCGTTTCTTCTCCATTATCCACCAAAATATATGTACCAAATGCTTCACTAGATATTATATGATAATCCGCACTTGCTGTTATGATAGGTTCAAAAATATTTCTACTTAATTGAGCAACATTAGTGACTTCTTCTTTATTGTCAGTAATCTCAACTCCATATTTTTATATATCATCAATAGTTGGATTTTCCACCTTTACTGCAGGAATACCAAAAATATTATAATAAGTCTCATTTGGATCAATGATAACATTTTTTACATTTGTTAAGCATTTTTCTTCATAATATATAGATAATTCACTTTCAATCGGGCTACTTACAGCAGTATATTCGTTGCCCACTATTTTATAATAATCCTTATTTTCAGCAATAGCTTCATCTTCTGTAATTACATAATTGTAATAACAATTTTTTTTGATTTTTACAATCATGTAATCATCATTTAAAAGAATACTAGAAAAATTATAATATTCGCTATAAAAATCAAGTACTTCTTGAGAAGTCATTTTTTTACAGCTTTCACTATAAGGGTTAATAGCATAGCGCTCATCAGTAATACTATCTTTAAAAATCAGATTGCCGTTTTCAGCTATAGTATAAAAATATGAATTCTCAGCTGAAGGACAAATTGCATGTCCATAAGTTCTAACATTCTCAATCTCTGTCAACGAATACTCAGTATTGCCATCTTTAAAAGTTACGGCTTTAACACTTGGCATTATCAATAAAGTAAGTGCTACGCCTACAATTAGTAATATTTTTTTCATTTATACTTCTCCATATTATAAATAGTATCATTAAGCCCTTTCTATGTCAATCTCAATATTAATAACTACAAGCTTTTAAATCTTTAATAAAATATTATAAATTTCTTTAAATAACTTCTATTTTTTTATTTAAATTTGTGCTAATATTTTTATGATAGGAAAATATAAGTTATGGAATTAGGTTTTAATAATACTAAATATGTTAAAATTCAAAGTGCAAAAATCAAAGAAAGAATCTCTATGTTTGACAAATTATATTTAGAAATTGGTGGAAAACTATTTGATGATACACACGCTACTAGAGTTTTACCTGGATTTAAATCTGATTCTAAAATAAAAATGTTTTTAGAACTCAAAAATGATTTAGAAATAATCTTTTGTATTAATGCAAAAGATATTGAAAAAAACAAAACAAGAAATGAATATGGAATTACTTATGATATTGAAATTATAAGACTTATAAATAAAGCTTTATCTTTAGGATTTTCAATTAATTCTGTTGTTATAACTTTATATCAAAAGCAAATATCTGTCGATAAATTTATAAAAAAATTAAATAGGCAGGGAATTAAAACATACATTCATACTTTTACTAAAGGTTATCCTAATGATGTTGAAACTATTGTAAGTAAAGAGGGATACGGAGCTAATGAATATATTAAAACTACTAAGCCTCTAGTACTTGTAAATGCCCCAGGTCCTGGCAGTGGAAAACTTGCTACATGTTTATCTCAATTGTATCACGAACACACAAGAGGAATTAATGCTGGATATGCAAAGTTTGAAACTTTTCCAGTGTGGAATTTAGATTTAAAGCATCCTGTTAATATGGCATATGAAGCAGCAACTGCTGATTTAAAAGATGTTAATATGATTGATTCTTTTCATTTAAAAGCTTACAACGAAATAGCTGTTAATTATAACAGAGATTTGGAACTATTTCCCGTATTACAAAAAATTTTATTAAAAATCACTAATAACAATATTTATAATTCTCCCACTGATATGGGAGTTAACATGATAGGATTTTGTATAAACAATAATAAAGTTATAGAAGAATCTGCTAAAAAAGAAATAGTAAGAAGATATTATAATGAACAAGTGAATTATAAAAAAGGAATTGTAGATGAAGATGTTCCTAGAAGAATAGAAATGCTAATGAATGAGTTAAATATTGACAAATATTATTTGAAAGTTGTAAAACCTGCTCTTAAAAAAGCTAAAAAAGAAAATCTTCCTGTAATAGCGATGGAACTTCCTAATGGAAAAATAATCACGGGTAAACAAACTAAATTATTATCACCTGCAAGTAGCTTAATAATAAATTCATTAAAAGAATTAACAAATATTCCAGATAAAATACAATTGTTATCACCTTCAATTTTAAAGCCAATTACTAAATTAAAAAATATTTCTGATAATAAAGAAAATAAATTGCAACTTCAAGAAGCATTAATTGCGCTTAGTATTTCTTCAGTAACAAATCCAGTTATTAAAGAAGCCTTAAGTAATTTAGATAAATTAAACAATTTAAACGCACATGCTTCTTATATAATTGAAAATGGTGATTTTAAAGCATTAAAATCTTTAAATATAAATTTTACTTGTGAACCAGAATTTTATTTAGATAAAATTTATTATAATTAAAAACATATATTTGCTATTCTAGTATATATTCTTTAGTAAACACTCTAGAATCGGAGCAGTATTCATTACAAATTTATTATCTTTTTTACATATTATTATCCCTATAGTTTTATTCATACTAATTGTTTTAACATTCTTATCAATATAATTCATATATATTTCTATTTGACCTATATATTCTTTTTTTAACTCTGTTATCTTTAATTCAATAATAACATAACAATTATAAATTATATTATATAAAAGTATATCTATATAATTAAATCTATTTCCTACTTTAATTTTGTATTCATTGCCAACATAACTAAAACCACTACCTAGTTCTTTTAAAAAATCATCTACTTGTTCTAGTATTAGTTGCTTTAATACTTTTTCACTTACTTCAATATTTCTATGCTTACTTTTAATTATTATTGGATTCTTTATAAAATCTTCAACTTTATTTTCTTCCCTTGCTATTAGTTTTTTTTTAGTTTTATCATCAAGTCTTTCATATTCATTACTTTTTATTTTGCTTCTTAATTCTCTTACAGATAGGTTTTGTTCTTCACATATTCTAATATAATAATTAATTTTGCTTGTGTCTTCAATTGTCAGAAGTTCTACATAGTGACTTCAACACAAATTTCCAGACATTGTTTGGAAATTTCCAATTATAGATATAAAATGGTAAAAATTTAACATATTATATAAATTGCTTTTTGTATATGTCTTTTTTAATTCTTTTGTTAACTTTTGTGAATATTGTTTTATTATATTTTTACCATAGTGTTTTCCTGCTTCAAATAACAATTTACCCACATTATAGTAAGTCCTTAAATCACTCTTATTCTTTGAATAATCTTTTACTCTTTTATATACTTCATTATTAATTAATTCTTGTTTTATTTCATTATAATAATTCATATAGTTATTTCCTTTTTCATGAATATTAACATATCAAAAAAAGAGATGCAAATAAGTAAAGTTAAACTTTATGCATCTTTTCATTTAATAAAATTAATTTATATTGTATAGAAACAAAATTATACTTTGATACTAATAAGAGTTATTTAGATTTAATTTATATTAAGTGGTGCGGTTGAGATTACAATTAAAAAAAATGTTACAATTTTTATAACACTTTTTTTCTTACTAACTTTTTAATGTCTTCGTGAATGTCTTCAACACTTCTCATTTCATTGTCTAAAGAACACTCAATTTTATCCCACTCCAAATAATCTGAAACAAACATTCCGCTATCATATATCCTTTTTTGAAGTTCTAAATCTCTTTCAAATACATCTTGTTCTATCCCTTCATTACATTTTCTTGCACTTCTAAATTTGGTTACGAGCTCAAAAGGGGCATATAAGAATATAGTTAAATCCGGAAGTTTTACACCCATTTTATTATATTCAAAGTCTATTACATAATCAATAAAGTTCGTTTTATCATTGATATTGTCAAACAATGCTGACTGATATATAAGGCTGGAAGTAGTATATCTATCTAAAGTTATAATTTTACCATCTTCATAAGCAAGTTTTAATTTGTTATTCCATGTAATTGCTCTGTCAACTGCATATAGACTATTAATCATATACGGAGATAATATATTTGGTTTTCCTAAATTCCCTTTTAAAAATTCTTCAACAGGTGCTGCAGAAGGAGTACCATATGAAGGAAAATGATGGAACTCGATATTGTAGCCTTCATTAACAATCCAATCTTTTAACAATGCATATTGAGTACTTTTACCTATTCCGTCGCATGCGCCCTCAACAACAATTAATTTCCCTTTACTCATAACTATATTTCCCTAGATAGGGTTTTCCCCTCTTTAAAATGACAATCCGATGTGCAATTAAAGTCCGGAAATGTACATCTAGCTCCGTGTGAATAACGTTGAATATCCTTTGCAAGATGGTTGCCCGATTTTTCTAATGCTTTCTTGTATTTTAGTAATGTTTGCTTAGTCTGTAGCATTATTTCTAGTTGAGCAGAAGAGCACAATCTTTCTTTACACTTTAATATAAAATCACCATATTTACCGGTTTCATTTATTCTAATAAGTTCCCCTTGTGGAATAATTTCTTTTACAATTTGCATATCTTGAAGCCATTCGTTTACCAGCATTTGATTACCTTCAATTATTGGTGGAATAAAATATTCTTTTTCGGGCAATAGTTCCATTTGATAGTCTAAAGTCCTATGCCTATGAGCTTGAGCTAATTCAGCAAACGAGGCTTTATATGTTGTAGAATAGACATCACCAAAATACTCTTCTTTATCTTTTAAGTTTGTCCCAAAAAGCGACAAATTTCTTTCTTTCTCGTTTTTCATTAAGCCAGGAACAAGGACTCCAACTCTATCAAGTTCATCTAAAAATTCTTCCATTGATACTGCCAATTTTGAATAAAAATTATCCCGCATAAGCCCATAAATATTGATGTATTCATTCATCCAAGATGCCAAATAATTAATTTGTCTTAATGATGTGGTATAAATCATTTGAGTTGGCATAAATACCGTAACTAAATATCTAGCATTTTCTTGCGATAACTTTTGTATTTTAGCATCACTGTAAATATTTCCATATTTATTTTTGATTTCAATTTTAAATAAATCAATCCATTTATTGTATAACTTTTCTTCATCTGCTGTAATAACTGATCCTTCTTTTCTAACAACTGGTGTGTATCTTGCAGATTTTTCACTAGTAGTATATTGATGTTCATTGTTAATAACTATAGCTAAAATTTTAGGAATATCCTGCAAGTTAAAAATAATGCTTATGTGATCATATACACTATGATGACCATTATTTAATGTCATATCAATTCTACGATTAGTTTTTTCTATCGGTTCATTTTCTAAATGTTTAAAGCCTTCTTTATCATAACAAATACCTGCAATTTTCCCACATAAATTTAATGCTTTTTTTTGATCAAATGTATTATCTGATTTCATAAATTGATTTGGCAAAATATCAATTTTTATTTTATTATTTTCCATACAAAAACTCCTTCTAAAAATATAATTAAATTCCCAAAATGATTCTCTTTTCTATATTTATTATAATTTAAAAAAGTTATTTTAACAATAACTTTTTCTCAACTTCACGCCAATTGTTTACTCTTTCTGTTTTAAATTCATTTAAGTATTCATCAGTTAAATCTTTATTATGGTAGGCACTAAATAGTAAATTTCTTTCTGGCAAATAACAAGCAGAAAGTAAATTGTTTAATTTATCATCTATTCTAATATCAGCGGCAATCATTTTTTTGTTACCGCAAAAAATATAATTATAAGGAATAATAAATGGGAAATTTTTAATTAAAAACTCATGCTTATTAGCAGCATTAATTCCACATTTTTCTTTGATCTCCGGAATCAAATAATCAGTACCAATAAATACTTCATACTCTTTTGATAATTGTTCAATTACCCTAACAGCGTCTTCATATATATAACAATAATCATATATATTATGGGATAACAAATAATTATCAAAAAATTCTTTTCTTAATTCTTCAGGTATCACTTCTTGCATGTAGAAACCTTTAAAATATTCTTTAGGATAATTAGTACCTAAAAATTCATTAATTAGATATAAAAGACCACCTTCACATATTACTTCATCCATATCAATCATTATAGTTTTTTTGCTCATATGCCTCCATATGAATTTTATTATAAAGGATAAGCATTATTTTAACAACACTATGTAATTAAAAATTACTATTATTTCAAAGTTTTATCGGTTTTTTGAGCCTTTCTTGCAATTGATGCTGGATTTCGTTTTATAAATGTTAACCTATATATTAATAAAGAATAAATTATTATTAATATATATGGTAAGTTGTTTTGAAAAAATGGTTCTTGAAATATCCCTTTAAAAAAGTTGGAACTGTAACTATAAAGCGGTGCAAATAATATAACTCCTCTTAAAGCAATTATAATAATCATTAAATAAACGGACAAAAGAAGTATATAATAATTTCTATTCTTAAATTCTTTTTTCTTTATCTCAATTATCTGAAAAACGCCTAAAATAAATGTAGGAATTGATAATAATAGATAAAACGGAATAGATAAATCATCATTTTTGAAAAGAATAAATATAGAAAAAATTATACATGCAAACAAGGTAATCGAAGATAAAATAAATAATAAAGTATATTTTTTATTCTCCAACATTATCATTCACCTCTTTTTCTGTTAAAGTATCCACATTAACAAATTTATCTACTGCACAATCAATTAAGTATAAATAGTTTTCAATTTTATTGCTAAAAACAGTATCGCTCATGTAGTAATAGTCAAAATTAATAAATTTTAAATAATTGCTTCGATATTCATAAAGATGTGATATATCCCAATCTGACTTTGGTGTCATATAAATTGTACTAGCAGCTAATATTGTAAACATTTCTTTTTCTTCTTCTGAAGATTTACTTTTTTTATAGATCTCAAAAGTTTTAAGTAAAGGTAAGTAATCATAAATTTTATCTTCATAATTATAATATTCAAGGTAATTCATTTTTTTATTCTCATCATATAATAATTTTTGTTTCTTAAAAAAGTCTACCGTATCTTGATATGAAGTTATCGCCTCTATTTCAGACTCAGTATATATATTTAAATATTTAGGATCTTTAAGTTTATTTATATTACTTTGAATACTGTCCAAACTTTTAATCATTCTATCATTTATATTTAACATACTAAAATATTTAATTTTCATGTCAATCATATGATTAACGTTAGAAATAATTAAAAATGACAAAACCATTATTATAATCACTGCTGTTATATTCCTAATCCATTTCAAAATTTTCATTTAACACCTCTTCTACTATGGATAGTATAATAAAAAAAAGTTATTATTGCAATAACTTTATTCTTTAATAATTAATGAATGACCTGTCATTTCATCTGGTTTTTTTATTTCATACATATCTATAATTGTTGGTACTATATCTTTTAAAGTACCTTCATTTTCTATTCTATATTTATTATTACATATAATGAATGGCACTTTATTTGTTGTATGACTCGTTACTGGGTTATCAAATTTATCTATCATATATTCGGCATTACCATGATCGGCTGTTATAACTAGTTCATAAAATTCCTCTTTTGCTTTTTCTTCGATTTTACCTACACAAAAATCGCACATCTCAATTGCGTCAATCGCAGCTTTTACATTTCCAGTATGACCTACCATATCAGGATTTGCAAAGTTAACAAGTATAAAATCTTGATCTTCATCCATTGCCTTTAATACTTCACCTGTAACTTCACCAACACTCATTTCTGGTTTCATATCATATGTCGGTACTTTAGGAGAAGGCACTAGTACTTTAGAATAGTTCTTGTCCTTTATTTCTTTACCACCATCAAAGAAATATGTAACATGATTATATTTTTCTGTCTCAGCAATTCTTATTTGCTTATACTCTAAACTTGCTAAGTATTCCCCAAAAGTATTAGCAATTTCTTCGTTTTCATACGCATAATCAACATTCTTATGTATTTTAAAAATAGATGCAAATTTAACATTTTTAAATTTTGCTGTATTAAATATGTTAAAATTAGGATCTGTAAATGCATCTATCAATTGCTTCATTCTTTCAGGTCTAAAGTTAATAAATATAACTCCATCATTTTCGCTTACTTTACTTCCACCATTTATAACACTTGCATTTATAAATTCATCTGTTATATTACTTCTATAATGTGCTTCCAAACAATTTGACGCGTTCTTAAATTGATTCCCAACGCTATAAACAAAAGCATTGTATGCTTTTGCTATTCTCTCCCATCTGTTGTCTCTATCCATTGCGTAATATCTTCCAACTATAGATGATACTTTTCCTAAATTAAGAGTAGCAGCTTTTTCCATAAAATTTTCAATAAATGCTTTAGCACTTTTGGGAGGAGTATCTCTTCCATCAGTTATAAAATGAAAACATACATTTTTTACTTTTTTTAATTTAGCTAAAGCTAAAGTAGCATAAAAATGGTTAGTGCTAGAATGTACACCGCCATTTGATAAGAGTCCTATTAAATGTAATGTAGAATTGTTTTTGTTAACATGGTCCATTACGTTTAGCAAAACATCATTATCAAAAAATTCTTTACTTTTAATTTTATCATTTATTAAAGAAAGAGATTGCTTTGTAGTTCTCCCACTGCCAATAGTAATATGCCCTACTTCACTATTTCCCATTTGTCCTTTAGGTAGTCCGACATCTTCTCCACTAGCGGATAATTCGGCACACGGATAAATAGACATTAATTTGTCCAATACCGGTGTATTTGCAAGTTTTACTGCATTGCCTTTATATTCGTTATATATACCAAAACCATCTAATATCAACAATATGATTTTTTTCATAAATTCACCTTTACTAATTCTAACATAAAGCTTAATTATTTACAAACTATTATATTATATGCTTTTGCTATTTTTATCTTTAAAGCCTTCTAATTCTTCTATTATTAGGGATAATTCTTTATAACACGCTTTAAGCTCTTCTTCTCTCGTTATATACCTAGTGTAATCTTTATTTTCATTAAAATGTTGAATATTTTTACTTTTTAAATTTTTAATAATCGATTCGTAGAATTTAGATATTGTTCCTTCACTATGAGCTCTTAAATATTGATTAAGGCTTGTTTGAGTTTTTATTAAAAAATAACCATAGACTCTTTCTTTTAACACTTCTCTAACTTCTTCAGTATATTTCCCATATTTATCGTTACTTAATTTTATTAAATTGTTAATTATATAATCTAACGTTACTTCTTCGGAATGAATTAAATAATCATATAAACCTATTTTAGAAGAATTCTCTTTTTTATTTTCTAATGAGTCTCTTTCTTCAATTAATTCAAATAAATCTTTCTTATTTCCTCTTATATCATATTCGTAAAGTAAGACCAATGGAAATTCACCATTAATTAAAGATTTCATGAATATGGATTTGTTTTTTTTCACAGTTCTCTCGAATAACAAATTAAAATTTATTAAATTTAAATTGCTTTTCTTCCTTTCGGTTATATCTCTAGATGATTTAGATTTATAAAAATTTAAATCTTTTAAAATGTATTCCTTGATTTCTTGTAATTTAGAAGGTGCAATTTCTAAAATAAGATAAAATAAGCTTTTGTATGAGTAATACATTGCGTCTCTTTCAAATGATAAATCTTCATAGTTTCTTTCATAATAGTCTTCTTCTCTTAATAGTTTCCCTAGCATTAAATCTTTTGCACATGTCAAATTTGGTAAACTTATTTCTCTAGAATTTATTTGATAATAATGCCTTTTTTCATGAAAAAATATAACAAAATTGTCAATTACATCTATAGAATTTAAATCACCTGAACTAAAAAATATTGTCTTACTGTCAAAATCATAATTACCATATTCTTCATCATTATTAGGCTCTATTTGTAAATTTAAATCTTTTATATTTTCTTTTTCTAAAATTGACTTACATTTTTCAAAAAATATTTTTTTATACAAGAACTCATTAATAACCTGTTCTTTTTCTATTAAATTTTTAAATATATAATCTAAATATTCATTTTTTTTATTGCATATTCCACCGCATATATACATACGTATTAATTCTTCTATTTCATCTTTTGTTAAAACCTCACCATTTTTCATTTTTATATAATATGATTGTTCTAATTCAATTTCATTTTTATAATCGATGTCTATCGTATCTGTAAAATTTCTTGTGTACACGCCAAGAATCATTGTAGCTTTTGCTATGTCATTAGACAATTTTATTCTTTCTATTTCATCTTCACATTTATTCCATTTTACTTTTAAACTATCGATGTATGATGTTATTGTTTCACTAATAATATTCATTTCAGATAAGTATGACTTTTTCTCCGCTTCTGGCCTTATAAATTTATTAGAATAATCAATGTATTCTTGAATACTAAAACTGTTTGTTGCTAAATCATTCAACAATTTTCGCTTTATATCTAAATCATTCATAGACACTCCTATAATTATTTTAACACAAAAAAAGAAACTATTTATCAAAATAGTTACATTTTACATTGAATATACTATTTATCTGACTTTTAACATATCAAGTCTTAATTTGTCAGCAATAGTTACTATAAATTCTGAATTAGTAGGTTTTGCTCTATCAATATCTACACTATGCCCAAAAATTTCCTCCATTAAATCCCAGTCGCCTCTATTCCAACTCACTTCAATAGCATGTCTTATAGCTCTTTCCACTCTAGATGTAGATGTTTCATACCTTTTAGCTATTTCTGGATATAATTGCTTAGTAATCCCACCAATCAAACCGCAATCCTGATAAACCAAAGATATTGCTTCTCTAATGTATTGATATCCTTTAATGTGAGAAGGAATACCCAATTGATGAAGAACATTAGTGATATTAATTTGTAATTTATTTGCGCTAATATTTATAATATTTCCTTTATTAGTTGTATTTATAGTTTCTAATATTTTATTTTCTAAATCAAGTAATTCAAATGGCTTTAATATAAAGTATTTAACCCCATATTCGCTTACCTTTCTAATAGTTTCTTCTTCATTAAAAGATGTCACAACAATAACATTCTTATTAATATTATCGCTTTTCATTTTTTCTAATACATATATCCCGTCTTTTCTAGGCATAATCAAATCAAGCAATATTACATCAATATTATCATTTTTTTCTTTAATAGTATTATAGGCCTCTATCCCATCGTTTGCTTCGTATGCAATCTCAATTTGTTTATTATTAGAAAAATACTCCTTTATCATCGCCACTAATGCTTTATTATCATCTACTACTAGTACTTTTGATTTCATTTTTTATCCTCTCTATTCACAACATAATTATACAATTAAAATTGTACTATTTGCTATAGGAGGGATTGTAATCATTTGCTTTAATTTGTCGAATTTTAGTTTATTTTGTCGACCATATCCCTAATATACTTTATATCAACACTTTTTTTACCTATTCCTACACCATCACAGACTTCTAAAATATCATTAATATTATTTTTATTGACGCCTATTCCGTAATATACTTCTATATCTGTTTTATAATTTTTAATAAAATATTCCTTAATATCAATTACTACTTTTCTAATAATATTTATATCTTGTGAATCGTTTTCTAACCACGATGGCTCATATATAATAGATAAGTTTTTGAGATTAAGAATTTCAATATCTTTTAAATAATAATTTAATTCTTTTTTTATATATTGAAATGGTTCTTTCATATATTTTGGTTCACCTACTACCAATATTGTATTAAATTTAGCAGTTAAACTTCTAAATAATTTTTCTTTTATTAAAGATTTATTATCTAATCCATTAATTAACCTTTCACTATGATTTAATATGGTATAACTTATTGATAAGTCTTTTAGGCTTTCTAAGCAAACTTCTCCTGTATAATTTCCATAATCACTTGAATAGAAGTTTTGACTTCCTACTTTAAATTTAAAATTTTTAAACAAAGAAAGATATGCTATATTAGGAAACAAAACAATATCTATTTTTTTACTATTAATAATAGTTATATCTTTTTTATAATTCTCTATATCGTTCAAACTAAGATAACATTTATTATTTAATATTAATTTTTTCATTTATTTAACACTTCCAATATTTTAAAATTCTTACCTTCTAAATATTCTAAGGCTGCTCCCCCACCAGTAGAAATATAATAAAAACTCAAGCCATACTTTTTAACCGCGCTTCCAGTATCTCCGCCACATATAATTGTTTTTATTTTATTGGAATTTAAGTATGTTAATAACTCTTTTGTGCCACTTTCATACTTTTCTTCTTCAAATTTTCCTAAAGGTCCATTCCAAACAACTAAATTTTCTATAGAAATCAAAGACTTATAAAATTCAACTGTTTTGTTTCCAATGTCAAGCCCAAGGTCTTCATCATTGAACTTGTCAAAATCTTTTTGGCCATTTTCAGTATAAAAGTCAACAGGAACTTCAATTTTATCTTTACTGTTTATTAATAGATCTTTACAATATTCTATTTTTTCATTATCAACTATACTTTTACCTACATTATATCCTAATGCTTTTAAAAACGTAAAACACATACCACCGCCAAGCAGAATTTTACTACTACTTTTTACTAGATTTTCTATAACTTTCAATTTATCATCTACTTTGGCACCGCCCAATATTACAACTTTATTATTATTCAATAAAGCTTCATTTAATTTATTTAATTCACTATCTACTAAAAATCCAGTGCAGCCACCAATATTTGAAGCTATTCCATAAGTTGAAGCATGCTCCCTATGTATACTTCCAAAAGCATCCATAACAAATTCATCTGCTAAACTAGCCCAATATTTTGATAATTCAAGATCACATGAGCTTTCTAGATTATTAGGAATATCTTCATATCTAGTATTTTCAATTAAAAGAACTTCTTTTTCATTTAATAAATTAATCATTTCTTCTAATTTATTTCCTCTAGTTTCTGAGCAAAATTTTACTTCCCTATTGAGTAATTTGCCAAGTTCAACACTTACAGGATATAAACTGCTATTTTTCTTATCTTCTTCACTCTTTACTTTTCCTAAATGAGACATAAGAATTATTTTGGCTTCAGATTCAATCAAATAATTAATTGTGTCTAAACTCATTACAATTCTATTATTATCTTCAATTACACCATTATTAATAGGCACATTATAATCAACCCTAACCAATACTTTTTTACCTTTATAATATTCACGATCTTTAAGCATATAATTCACCTCTATAGTTATTATAAAATAAATAAAATAAATTATAAATTATTATTTAAAATGTTTACATTAATTAATAACTTTAACATAATATATATTCTTTAGTAAATACTCTAGCATTAGAGCAATATTCCATTACAAATTTATTATCTTTATTTATAAAAATTAACATATCAAAAAAGACGCAAATAAGTAAAACTAGACTTTATGCATCTTTTTATTTAACAAAAGTTATTTATGTTATATAGAAACAAAATTATATTTTGATACTAATAAAAGTTATTTAAATTTAATTTATTGTAGTCCAAATCTCATTTTATCAGTTTCATAATTAGATTTTATTTCGTCTGCTGTTAATGCGCGATTATATACTCTAAATGCATACATTTTTCCGGAAAAGTATGTTCCACTGGCTCTTTTACCAATATATGAATTACTATCTGTCCAAGTCCAATAACTCGAACTACTTAACGCCGAAATTTCATTATTATTTATTTTTAAAATTTTACTTGAAGCTGAGTTAGCCGTCAAAGATACAGCATAAATTGTATTTGATGACTGATTTTTCTGAAATAATACCCTTGAAGTAGCAATGGAAGTTATATAGCCTTGTGAGTAAACACCAAAACTTATTTTATTAGTAAAATCTCCAAAAATTATTTGATTAGTTGTAATACTTGAAGTCAAAAATATAAATTCATATGTCTTAGGAAGTGCACTTGTTAAATTTGGTAATTGCACAAAGTCATCTGTTCCGTCAAACGATAAATAATTTGCTCCAAAAGTTGCACCAGTTATTGTACCATTGTTGCTATTCCCACTTAAATCATACCACGAAGTTGCACTTGCATTATGTCCTGTGCTTGAATTATTAATTCCATCATATAGCAAAGCCAAATCAGTTGAAATATACCAATTTGCTGTTAAAGTTGCATTTGATGTACCCATAGTAAATGTACTGCCATTAATTGAAGAACCCGTTCCAACAAGTGACCATCCAGCAAATATATAACCGGTTTTTGTTGGGGACTCTATTTGTAAAGTATCACCAGTATCTAATGAAGCTACCGAACTTCCATTTAAAACTCCACCTCTTGAGTCAATAAAAAGTGTATAAGCGTATTCATCTGAACTTTGGTATGCGTATTTTTTAGCAGTTGCTACTTGCAAGTATCCCGAAAATCCCATTCCCCTTGTAGAATTTTGATTACTTCCAGTCTCATTTAATCCAATAGTAAATGTGTATGTATGAACCCCATTACCAATAAATTTACCATTATTTCCAATTTGTGAAGTAGAAGTAGGTACTACCACATTAGTGGCAGAAGCCAATACACCTGTATCTGTCTTAGTACCACTTAATGAGTATACAAATTCACTATCAGCATTCGCTGTTAAAGTATTTTGTCTAACCACTAAGTATATACTATATTCCATTTCATATTGATCACTTGCATCTGACCTGGTAATTGTAAACTCTTTTATATCTGTAGTTCCCGGAAAAATATTGCTTAATTCTATTTCACTTCCATCAGCAAAAACCACATTACCTAAATTTTTTATTCCTACGTTCATAGATGAACCAACTGGATTAATGACAATTACGTTAAAATACGCGTAAGTTACCCCAATAATTCCGAGCAATAATAAAAGTATTATGCTTATTGCTAATATAGTATTTGATTTTTTGCTTATATTTAATTTTTCCATAATCAAGATTCCTTCCTTAAATTGAGTATTTGATTTTTCTATTGAATTTCTTCATAAGCTTCCATAGTTAATCTTGCTCGATAAGTTGCCCCCATATTTTCAATTTGATTGTAATTTCTATTTTTATATGTCATAGTTAGTGTATAAGTTTGAGTAGTAGAAACAGGTATTGTTGCTGCTTCAACTAATGCTCCTGTGGTAGCTGGAATTAATGTTTCACTTTTTGCTCCTCCACCATTTGTTGAACTTAGTGTATACACAAAATCACTACCTGTTATTGTTGTTTCTATATCAGTCATTATAATATCATAGTATATTGTCTTGCTTGCACGATTTATAACTGAAAAAGTTTTTGAAATAGATTGTCCTGGCATTAAATCGCTCATTGTAAAATATTCACCATCTAAAAATTCTATTTTTAAATTTGCTGTTGTTACATTGATTGACGAAGCATTATCATTACCGGAAATATTAATACTTAAATATGCAAATGTTAGTCCCACAGCAGCGCTTACTAAGCCGACTACACCCATTGTCGCTAATAATAGTTTTTTATTATCAATTTTTATTTCTTTTATATTCATACCAAAGACCTTTCATATTTTATAAAATAATTTTATCATAACAATTAAAAAAATTAAACTTTTAGTTTAATTTTTTTATTCATTTCTATATATTCATTACATATTTTAATGTTCTTATCATTTGCGCAGTATATCCCATTTCGTTATCATACCAAGCAACTACTTTAATTAAATTATTATCAATTACATTTGTTAATAATCCATCTACTAAAGCTCCTGTTTTGTTGCCAATAATATCACTACTTACTATAGGTAAAGACGTGACTTTTATAGTATCACTTGAATTATCTCTAAACATATTATTAATTTCTTCTATGGTTGGTGTTTTTTCTACCTCCACGGTTAAATCAACTAGTGAACCATCACCAACTGGCACTCTAAAAGCAGAACCGTCTAACTTTCCTTCTAACTCTGGAATAACCTTTCCTATTGTAGAAGCAGCTCCTGTAGAAGTTGGTATTATGTTTAAAGATGCAGCTCTTCCTCTTCTGCTTAAAATACCTTTTTTATGCGGTATATCTAAAGTCTCTTGATCATTAGTCATAGCATGAATTGTAGACATGAATCCTCTTTTAACTTTATAGTTTTTATTTAATAAGTTTAGAACTGGTGCTAAACAATTTGTTGTACAACTTGCTGCTGATATTATTACGTCTTCTTTATTTAAAATGTTTTCATTAACTCCATAAACTATAGTTTTAGCATCATCTTTTGAAGGTGCTGATATTATTACCTTTTTAGCACCAGCATTTATGTGCGCCATACACTTTTCTTTTGAAGTAAATACTCCTGTACATTCTAATACAATATCAACATTATGTTCTTTCCAAGGAATATTTAAAGGCTCTTTTTCGCTATATATTTTTATTTCTTTTCCATTTACTGTAATACTATTCTCTGTATATCCAATCACTTCGTTGGATTTTCCATATATAGAATCATATTTATATAAATATGCCAATTGTTCTGCATCTGTTAAATCATTAATAGCAACTACTTCAACATCATTCATTTTACTTATTAATCTTAATGCACATCTTCCAATTCTTCCAAATCCATTAATTCCTACTTTTATCATTTTATCTCCTTTTTATTCAAAATAACTTTTACCTAAAAATTCTCTTAATACACTCATTTCAGGAATGCCATCATCTGGTATACAAAAGAAATTTTTAATAAATTTAATTAATCTTAATGCTTCCTCGTAATTTTCATTTTCAGGTCCAATAGAATATAATAATGGTTCAACATATGTTCTTAATGCATTTATTTCATACATAAGTGCAGAATTATATAGTGCATCTGCTTCATTTTGGTATGGAAATACATATTTTTCTTCACTATTTCGCATAAGTTTCCATCTTTTGATAGTTTCATCTACATTA
Source organism: uncultured Muribaculaceae bacterium (assembly GCA_964561095.1). Lineage (GTDB taxonomy): Bacteria > Bacillota_I > Bacilli_A > RF39 > UBA660 > CAZLNV01. The sequence continues at coordinate 36,863 of CAZLNV010000002.1, forward strand.
TAACCCCTACTTCTGTTATCTCTTACTATTCTTCTTATTAATCTTAAATCGGTAGTTGATATATGGTTATGTCTATCCATCCCAAGAGGAGTAAATGGTGAAACATATATTTTAAATTTATTAGTTTTACTTATTGATTTTGTTAATTCTTCATTTAATGTATGTAAACCTTCCACTATTATTATGCTATCTTTTTCTAATTTTAATGCATTTGTTTTATATTCTTTTTCTCCAGTTAAAAAGTTAAAAGTCGGCATTTTTACTTCTTTATAATTAAGCAAATCTTTTAATTGTTTATTAAATAATTTTATGTCTATAGCATCTAGTGATTCAAAATCATAATTGCCGGATTCATCTTTAGGTGTTTCATTTCTGTTTTTATAGTAATCATCCAAAGAAATAGTAAAAGGATTTTTTCCATATTCTTTTAATTTTAAAGCTATTTTTTTAGATACAGTTGTTTTTCCAGAACAAGATGGACCTCCAATTAATATCATTTTAACTGACTTTTTTGATATAGCTGTTTTAATTATATTGGTAATTTCTTCTTCCTGCATCATTTCATTTATTTTTATAAATTCAGTTATTTTCCCTATTGAAGCTAACTTATTTATATCAGAAGCATAAGAGACACCAACTTTTTTCATTTTATCTTCATAATCTTTAAATACATTTAATACTTTAATGTAATGATTGTAAGGTGGTATTAGATTATCCTTACCTTTAGGATACATTAAAACTACACCATTAGGACTTATATATTTTAAATCAAATTTATTAAGTATAGATGTAGATGTTGGTAAAAAATAGTAAAAGTAATTATAATAGCCTAGTAATTCATAAAAAATTACATAATCATTAGAAATTTGATTATATAAATCTGTTTTTTCTAGTTCTCCATTTTTCTTAAAATATTCTATGGCTTTCTTTTTTGGTATAGCAGTTTTTTGAATATTTATATCCAAATCTATTATTTCTTTCATTTTCTTTTTAATTTTTATTACATCTTCTTTTGTTATCTTACCATTTACAGTTGTATATATTGCTTTATCTAATGAATGCTTTATTCTAACTACTACCTTCTCACCAAATAACTCTTTTATAGCTACGATGTATACAAATTGGAGCCCAGATCTATAAATTTTACCACCAACTTTATCAGATATTTTTATAAAATTTATTTCAGCATCTTCTGTTATTTTATGTGATAATTCAACTATTTCTCCATCTATAGAAGCAGCAATTATGTCGCTAGAAGTGCCCAAAATTTTAATTAAATCGCTAACAATAATATCCTTTTTTACTATTATTTCTTTTCCACTATCTATTTTTAATTTTATTTGATCACTCATATGCTCTCCTATTATCATTCTTATTTTACCAAATAATTGTTAATTTGTGAATAAATTTATTATTTATTACTAAATATATTATTAGGAGAGAATTATGAATATGATACCTACAGTAATTGAAAAAAATAGTAATGGAGAAAGAGTGTATGACTTATACTCTAGGCTATTAAAAGATAGAATTATTTTTATTGATGGAGAAATAACCGATAATACTGCAAACATAGTAATTGGAGAATTATTATATTTAAATTCTAAAAGCGAAAAAGATATAAACATTTATATTAATAGTCCAGGCGGTTCAGTAACTGCCGGGATGGCTATATATGACACTATCAATTTTGTAAAATGTGATGTGTCAATAATATGCATCGGGTTGTGTGCTTCAATGGCGGCTTTTATTTTATCAAGCGGAACTAAGGGAAAAAGATATGCTCTTAAAAATTCTGAAATTATGATTCATCAACCCATCGGGGGTGCTCAAGGTCAAGCAACTGAAATAAAAATTGCTGCAGAAAGAATTATAAAAATAAAGAAAAAACTAGCAAAAATGCTAGCTAATAACACTGGAAAATCACTTATCAAAATTGAAAAAGATGTAGAAAGAGATTATTTTATGGATGCTAATGAAGCCCTTGATTACGGAATAATTGATAAAATACTATAAATTAATAATCGAAATAATCCTCTTCACCTTTACTTATTATTTCTTTTATTTTTCTAAATCTATGATTTATACCACTTTTAGTAATTTTTTTGCCAGTTTCTAAACTTATTATTTCCGCAAGTTCTGCCATAGAACTTTCAGGATATTTTTCTTTATAAATGCATAACTCTTGTATTTTTTCATCTAACATATCAAAATCTTTTAATTCTTTTAATTTATGTATATCCTCAACTTGCTTCATAGAAGTTTCAACTATTTTATCTATATTAGCTTGTTCACAATTATTAAGCCTATTAGTCATGTTTTTATGGTCTCTATATATTCTGATATCCTCATAATAAAATAAAGAGTTATATGCATTTAACAATTTAATAAAATCACTTATTCTTTCTGATTCTTTCATATAAACCATGTAGTTTTGATTTCTTTTAATAACTTTACTATTAAAATATATTTCATTTAGTAAATTATTAACAAAGTAAGCAGTTTCTTTATTTTTCACCATTAATTCAGCATGATATCTCGAAGTTTTTGGATCATTTATACTTCCACAAGCAAAGAAAATTCCTCTTATATAAGAATATTTATCTTCTAAAGTATCAACTATATATTCTTCAGGCACATATATTCTTTTATTATTTTTAAAAATAGATAAATCTTTCAATATAAGATCATATTTTTCTTTTATAATTATAATTACTATTGAGCTTTTTTTAAAATTATTTTGCTCTGTTTTTTCCATAATAATATCAATATGATATAGTTCTTTTATAAGTTTATATATTCTCCTAGCAACACTTAATGTTTCAAAATAAATTTTTATTTCTTCATTTTCAAATGTTCCAATAACATTAATGATTGCAGATAATTCGGCAATCATCTCTGACTGAGAATAAATATTATTTGATATCTCATTTTTTATATTAGACGTAAAAGACATTTTACCACCTCGAATAAAATCTAGATCCCTTAGCAGGAAAGTAAATAAAATTTCTTGGATCTTGAGCATTATTTCTATTTGTTGTCCAACCTTCTAAGATACCAAAATGCAAGTGTGCTCCGGTCGTACAATCATCATATACTTGTGTTGTTTTTCCGCCGCCTGAATAACCTATTACTGTATTAATATTTACATAATCATTCTTTTTAACATTAAATGACACTAGATGCATATAGACTGTAGTATATCTTTTCCCGCCTATATTGTGGTCTATATAAATCATATTTCCACCACAACTATTTCTTCCAGAAACTACTGCAACTTTTCCTGCAGCTGCAGCATATACCTTTGTCCATTCAGGAATTGCAATATCTATTCCTCTATGATAACCTTTTTCACCATTAACAGTTCTCCAACCAAAATTACTACTAACTCTGCCCGAAATTAAAGGTCTTACAAATCCATTACTATAAGGAATACTCGTACATGTAGTTAAATCTTCATCTAGTTTACATCCTTCACTTTCATAAAATTCTATTTCTGCTTCAAATATTTTTATTTCTTCGTTTACAGATAATTTTTCATCATCCAAATCATCCAACGTTAAATTAAGAGTTAATAATTTTTTTTGAAATGACTTTATTTGATTTTCTAAATCACTAATTTTAACTTTTAAATCTTTTTGTAATTGCTTATTTTGTTCAATCATATCATACATTTCATCTATTAATTTATCATTATAATCACTTAACTGCTCAACAACAGTCATTCTATATATAAAGTCAGTAAAACTTGTAGCATTAAAAACATATTCTAAAAATACACTTTCTCCGTTTGCTACTTGAATAAACCTTAATAGTTCGTCTATTTCTTTATTTTTTTCTATTATTTCTTCATTTAATTCATCTATTTTTTCTCTTGCTGCTTGTATATCATCTTCGCATTTTTCTATTGATTTACTTGCACTAGATATATCACTATTATATTGTGCAACTTTTCTTTTAGTTGCCGCTCTTTGAGCCTCTATTGCTTTTTGATTAGCTATAGTTTCAGCTAATTCTTGTTTTAAATCTCTTAATGTTTTTGCTTCGGTATTTACTGGCATCATAAAAATTAATGAAATACTAAAAATACAAATAATAATTCCTAATATTTTCTTCATTATATTTTTAGATACCTCCTAACTGCTCTATAGCTTCCGAAAGCACCAACAACTACAGCAACTAATAATATATAAATTATTAAATCATATACAATTAAATCAGGTTTAACTAATTTTATTATTGCGGTAAATAATTGACCACCTAATTTATTATAAAGAACAATATATCCATAACAGCAAATAAATATTGGCAATATCGAACCTATGACTCCTAACCACAATCCTTCAAAAAAGAAAGGTAATTTAATATATGTATCTGATGCTCCTACTAATCTCATTATTTCAATTTCTCTTTTTCTATTAGATATAGTTATCTTAATTGTGTTGCTAATTAAAAATGCAGTAACTAATATTAAAGCCGCTACTACTACATAAGTAACTTTTTTTACTATATCAAATATTTTAACTAATTCTTCAACCATTCCTTCACCATATTTAACAATGGCTACTTTTTCAAATTGTTTTATTTCATTTGCAGTATTTCCAATAGTATTAATATCTTTTACTTTAACTAAAAAGGTATCCTGAAGAGGATTTGTCTCAGCGGTATAATTACTCATAATACTATCAAATACTTCAGATTCTTTTTGCATTTCTTTTCTTGTTGTCTCTTTTGATTGAAATGTAACACTTTCTACATTATCAATATTATTAATTAATTTACCAACTAAATCAACTTGTTCATTTGTAGCTTCTCTGTCTACAAATACAACTATTGTCATATCTTTTTCTATATCTTTAGTAAAACTGTTAACATTATATGAAAGTATTACACTAACAGCGACTAATATTAATGTGATTGAGATACATGATATACTTGCAATACTTAAACTTATATTTCTTCCTACACTCGTAAATGATTCAGAAATACTTCTAAATAAAATTCTAAACCCTTTCATTTTTATAAGTTCCTTTCACCATATCGTTAATAATCATCCCATGATCTAGGACTATAACTCTCTTTTTAAATTTATTAACTATCTCTCTATCATGAGTTGCCATTATTATTGTAGTTCCTAAATCTTTATTAATATTATCTATTACTTTCATTACTTCTAAAGATGTATCTGGGTCCAAATTACCTGTAGGTTCATCGCATATTAAAACTTTAGGATTGTTAACAATGGCTCTTGCTATAGAAACTCTTTGCTGTTCTCCTCCAGATAATTGATCAGGAAAACTCCTCCATTTATCCTTTAAACCTACTAAATCTATAGCTTTTAATGTCTTTTTTCTAATTTCATCATTCTTTAATCCGTATACTTTAAGAGCAAAAGCTACATTTTCATATACTGTCTTTTTAGCTAATAATTTATAATCTTGAAATACTATCCCAAGTTTTCTTCTCAACTTAAATACTTTTCTATTTTTTAATTTAGCTACATTTATTCCACCAATAAAAACTTCACCTTTTGTTGGTTTTTCTTCTCTATAAAGTAACTTTATAAATGTTGATTTACCACTACCAGAAGCTCCAATTACAAAAACAAATTCTCCTTTTTCGATTTGAGTTGTAACATCGCACAAGGCTGTTACGCCATTTCTATATTGCTTAAACACATTTTTAAATTCAATTAATTCCACTTTACCTCCTCAACTGATTATTATACATCATCACTTTATTATTTTAAATTGGTAGTTTCTTCCTTTTGGTACCACCTAATACCTCATAGCAATCACTTACTATTATAAATGCATTTTCATCTATTTCTTTTATTGCACTTTTTAAATAAGAATATTTTTCTGTTGGAACTACACACATAAGCATTTTCTTTTTCTTTCCACTAAAACCGCCTTTAATGTCATATTCAGTTACACCACTATGTATTTCTCCCATTATAAAACTACTTACTTCATCTTCCTTCGTTGTTTGTATTACAAACATTTTACTGTCTGATATTCCAAGCATCATCCTGTCTATCATAAAAGTAGAAATGGTTACTATAATTAAAGCATACATAATCATTGTGTATCCGAATGTAAATCCACCTAAAGCAATTATTACAAAAGATATTGTTCTCATCACTTTGCCTACAGGTTTTTTAGTTCTTTCACTAATTATTAATCCTAATATACTTGTTCCTCCGATAGAATAACCAAGTTTATACACTATTGCTTCACCAAATCCTCCGCATATACCAGCAGCAAGAGCATATAAAAGTGTATTATCAAATGAAAAATTTATCCACGAAGCTATATCTTCTGTTAAAAATAAAAATATTGTATAAAGGGCGGCTCCAGCTATACTTCCGGCAACTTTTTTACCACCCAAAAATATAAGTCCAACACCTATAAGCATTAAATTAGAAAAGAATACAAATGTCGATACATTCATCCCATATAATTTGTTAACAACTATTCCAAGTCCTGTTACACCACCTGTAACAAAATTGTTTGGAACATAAAATAAATTAACTGAAACTGCTGATATAAATGCGCCTAAAACAAATAGTAAAAGCTTTAAAGGATAATTCTTTTTCCTTATAGTCTCTACTACTTCACTTTGCTTGTACTTTCTAAACCAACCCATTTTTTACTCCTATATTCCCATAATAAAAAATTATATCATAAATATAATTTTTTTACTATTAGTCTTTTATAAATTTGTCACTTTTTAACAGTCTTATATTTAATAAAAGTTATCTCAAATTTTTCATATATTATTCTTTTACCATATGGTTACCATAGTTTTTTATTCTAACAAATTTTAAAAGTATTTTGCTTAGCAAAATTACAACTATAAATATTATTATAAACCAGTAAATAAATCCTAATTCCCAAATATCAGAAGAAATTCTAAGCCATCCATTTGTTTCATAATCCATAAAGAAATATGGAAATCTTTCCATTTTACCGCCTAATCCTTTAAACAATGATGACTTATCTATAAAGGTTAAAATAAAAATGAACAAACAATAAACTAATGGCATTATTATTCCATATAAATAAGTATTTTTATTAACTTTTATTTTATCGAATAAAATAAAACTTGTTACAGCAAGCAGCGGAGAAATAAAATGTAAAGTCAAATTGCTTAAAGACAATAAGTATTCATTAAATCCCCCAAACATCTGAGGAATTAGCATAAACGTAAATATTAAAAAAGTGACAATTATACCAATGGTGCATATAAATTTAATTATATAGATCCAATTTGGAATTTTCTTTTTAAATACTTTTAATATTAAAAGCACTAAGCTTATTAACAAAATATAAATATTGCTTTGAATTGTATAATAAAGAATAGTCCCATTATTCATGAAACCGCCATGATTAAAAGTAAAGTATATGCCCAAACCCGAACTGATAATTATTAATGCATCAAAAACAATTGAAAAATATTTTTTCATATATCCTCCTTATTTGCTTTTTAAATACGATTCAATAAATAAATTTATATCGCCATCTAAAACTTTTTTAACATTAGGTGTTTCTGCTCCTGTTCTAATGTCTTTTACTAAAGTATATGGACACATTACATAACTCCTAATTGCTGATCCAAAGTTGACATCCATTGTATCGCCTTTCAAATTTTTTAATTTATCATCAAGTTTTTGCTTTTCAAGCATATATAATTTACTTTTCAAAATTTCTAATGCTCTTTCTTTATTCTTTAATTGGCTTCTTTCATTTTGCACTGTGACAATAGTGTTAGTTGGAATGTGAGTAATTCTAACAGCTGAGTCTGTTGTATTTACACTTTGCCCTCCGGCACCACTACTCCTATATACATCTATTTTTAAATCTGAATCTTTAATTTCTATATCTATATTACCATCTATTTCCGGAATTACAAGCACAGACGCAAAAGAAGTGTGCCTTCTTTTATTTGCATCAAATGGACTAATCCTAACTAATCTGTGTACACCGGTTTCACCTTTTAATTTACCAAAAGCATGTTTACCTTTTATATAAATAAATACACCTTTTATACCAACTTCTTCACCAGGTTGCTCATTAATAATTTCATACTTATAACCATTATCGTTGAAGTATCTTATGTACATTCTATATATCATATCAGCCCAATCATTCGATTCAGTTCCACCTGCCCCCGAATGTATTTCCATATATGCATTTGAATTATCATATTCTCCATCAAACAAAGTTTCAAGTTCTAAAATATCAATTTCTTCTTCAATTTTTTTTAGTTCAATTACTATTTCATCTAATTCTTCATCATTGGAAATGTCAAATAGTTCTCTTGCATTTTCAAGTCTTAATTTTATATCATCAATTTGCTTTATTTCTTTCTTTACAGAATTTAATTGTTCCATAACCTTATTAGCATTTAAACTATCTAACCAAAATCCATCTTTTAAGCATTCTAAATTTAATTCTTCCAATTTAATTCTTTTAGACTCAATATCTAATTTATCACATAAAAATAATATCTTTACTTGCATTTCTTCCAGTTCTTTTTTTATATCCATACTATTTCCCTCAAATTTATATTATCATTTTTTATTCAATAATAAAAGGAGTTATTAACTCCCATACTATTTATCTAAAGATAATATTATTTTTTTACTGCTTCTAATTTACTTTTAAATTCTTCTTTTGCCAGTCAATATTCATATATCTTGTTAAATTTATTTTTTGCCAATTCTATGAGTTAACGCATAATTTGAAACATCTTTAAAATTATCATCATAATTATAAGTTTGCTGTCCAAAATTAAGCCACATTTCTTCCCAACTCATCCCACGTTCTAATAGTGAACGTACTCTATCATTATCCATTATCTTGTTGTTCTCTTGATGGCTCAAATCAACTAAACCCTCTTCACCGTATAATTTTGCTTGTAAGTCACACTCTAACTTATCGCAGTAGTGGGCAAATAAAGATTCCTTTGTATTACGTGATTCAAACTCCAAAAATAAATCTATTAATTCATCTTTTATAAGTAAACTAGATGCTACATCTTTTACAGCTTCATATTCTAATTTTGCTTTTTCTTCTTTAGAAATTTGAAATTGAGTTAAATCGCCTATTTTAATTTCTCCCAATTCGTGTATTGAAAGCATTAATATTACTTTTGAAATGTCTATATCGCATTTATACTCAGAATATATTGCTAAAGCTAACATTTGAACACCATAAATATGTTCTGCAACGCTTTCAAGTCTTTCTTTCTCTACGTTCCAATTTTTCCATCCTGTTCTAGTTATATTTTTTAATTTATTACATAGAACATAATAATTTATTACATTTTCTGATTTTCCCATAAACCCTCTTAACATAATTATAGCATAAAATTACTAAATGTTTATTTATTCACATTTAATTAAATTTTCTTCTAATAATTCTACATTTGAAAAATTACTTACTATATAATTTTTATTTTGATAACGCAAATATTCTCCTTCAAATGTAAATTTTATTTTCTTATCATTTTCAAATTCAAATATATAAAACGTATTATCATCGGTAACAGAAATCTTACTTTCTTTTACTATTTTTAAATCATTTATTGCTTTATATGCATTCTCTGTATCTACACTGTAACATAATTTATTTCCTTCACTTATTTTTATTACAGTTACAGATATTAAACTATCTTTATAGTTATTTATATAGCTCCTGTCACTGATTTCTTCAAATTGAAGTGGCCTCTTATTTGTACAACCCACTAATAAGACAAACATAATTATTAATACTACTTTTTTCATAACTACCTTTCTATATAACCATTTACAGCTTCTGTATACATAGTGTCTGTAACGCTTTCATATCTTGTCCCTTTATATTCATCAAGAAAACCATTATATGCTTTGTAAATTTCTCCAGTTTTAGTATCAATTACTCTTTCATATCCCAAAGTAGCATCACTATACTTTTGACTAGTTATATCATAGCTTTTTTGTCTTGCACTCCACGCTTTATTATATGAATCAAATGCTTCATTAATAGATGCATTTATTGCTAAAGCACTCTTAGTTCTTTCATTTCCATTTTTAATTGTTGTTGTAACAAAAGAATCTTTATAAGCAAGAGAATTTAAAGAGTTAGTAAGTATACTCCCGTAGTTAATTAAATCATATTCTCCGGTTGATATACCCATTACGTTATACATTGTATAGAATAATGTATCATAACCCAAAGCCATATATGATCCATTATTTACGAGACTTCCCATGAATAATCCTTCACCAACTTTTCCAGTAACAGAATCTTGAAAAGTTGCTCTTAAAGTCTTATCATCCTTTGACACACTTTTCATACTTGAATTACTTTCAAATTTTTCAACAACCGCAAAGTTTTTTAAATCTGGAAATTTAAAATTATTGTACATAGTATCAACTTTTTTAGTATACGATGCATATTCATTGAAACTGCTATAAAATGCTTCTACTGTTGGCTTATATAAAACAATTGCTTCTGCTAGTACTTTGTTACCAGACCCTCCAAAAGATTTATAATAATTTTGATACCATTTTTTAGCTTTATCATTTTTTAAAAATGGTTCTGCTTTTAATATGGAAAATATTTGATATCTATTGTCATTTGGATTATATACCCTAATTGCGTAAAACATATCATAGCCACCAGTTTCAACTACCCATCCTTTAGGAATATTCATAGTAAAATTCTCATTTTCATATTTTACTAGTTGAATAGATGACGCACTACTTTTAACAATTTTAACTTTCTTAAAATTTCCAAATAACAAAATAATTAAAAGTATAATAATCACAGTACCCGCTATCACGCAAATTAAATTTTTTTTATTACTTAATACTTTCTTTATAATATCTTTAATATCCTTACCATTAATTTTCATTTCAATTGTTTTCCTTTACCTAATATATAAATTATAACACAATACTTATAACATATCTAATCATATATTTTTAATATCAAAAAAGCTCATAACATGAGCTTTTTTTTATTTACCACAGCATTGTTTATATTTTTTACCACTGCCACATGGCTCGCATGTTTAGACATTTTGAGAAGTCTTGAAACTTTAAAGCCCTTTAATACTCGTTAAAAATGCACTTGAGCACTTTTGATAACTCTCGGCAAAACTAGCACAGCTTATCTAAAAACTTATCTAAATTAAATTTTTTTGATTTACTTATTAGGAATTAATTCTTTTTCATTTACAGCTTTTTCTAACATTTCCAGTTCCTTTATATTTTTATTATTTCTTAAAATTTCTAATTGCTTCTTAGCAGAGGCATTTAGTTTTATTAATCTTTCTTGTTAAGATAATCCATTTTTAACCATTTCTGATGAGGTATTTTGTAGATTATTTAATACTATTAAATGAAGCATATCTGTATAATCTCTTATATTTCCATCTTTGGCAAGAATTGGATTTTTCATTCTCCATTCCTTTGCTGTCATTCCAAATAATGCAACATTTAAAATATCTGCTTCATCAGAATAAATATAATTTTTTTGATTTTCTGTTAAAGTTGGTACGATATATTCTTTAACTGCATCTGTATGAATAACATAATTAGCTTTTGATAATATTCTAGTTGCATTCCACTCTATTTTATTTTGATAAAATTCATTATATTTTAATCTTTCAAATTCTTTTATTAAATATAATTTAAATTCAGGAGATAACCAGCTTGCAAATTCAAATGCTATATCAGGATGGGCATATGTTCCTTTACTGTATTTTCCACTACTTGGAATAATACCAATGGCATTAAACTCTTTTTTCCATCTATTTGGAGTCATAGTAAATCTGTTATAACCAACTTCATTTATTTTAATTCTGTGGGATTCCACGGAATTAAAATTCACATTATTTAACTCTTCCCATAAACTATAAAACTCATATGAGTTTTTATTTGACATCCAATTCCTTATAACGCCAGATGGATCATTAGGATTAGAATAACTAGCCAAGTCAGTAAGTGAAACATAATCTATATTACCTGTTCTCATAACTGATACTTTATTATTTTTTACATTCATCTCAAATGTTATAGTTGTATTTTTCATAAATCAACCCCCTTTAAATTATTTGCCTCATATATAAGTTAAGTATAACATAAATATTGTATTTTTTACCACTACCATTGTGGCATATTACTAAATACAAATTAACGAGTTTTAACGTTTTAAAAGCAATAAATCGTGTGTCCTTTTTTATAGTAATATCTTACTATTTTAGCAAATATTGATTAAACCCTTTATTTATAAGGCATTGCTGGCTTTTTTGCGAAGTAATGATAGCTTATCTAAAACTTATCTGAACCACTTTTTTTGATGATTTTTACCACTTTTATAAGCAAAGAAAAACCTAGGCTTTCCCTTTATTTACCTAGGTTTGTGGGCATTACTTACCACAGCATTGTTTATATTTCTTACCAGAGCCACATGGGCAAAAGTTGTAATTTATTACAATTTAATTGTAATAATTTGTTTAAT
>CAZLNV010000003.1:0-45281 GCA_964561095.1 uncultured Muribaculaceae bacterium
TAGATTGTATCCTGTTATTTTTTCTGCATTTGCAGTTACTGTTTGATTATATTTTGCTGCTTGATCTGTTAATGCATCTTTTAATACTTTATTTGTATCATTTTCTAAATATCTAACACTATATGTTACATCTTTTGCTTCATATAAAGCTGTAATATTAATATCTTCAGATACTTTTGTTTCATCAGAAAACTCTGTATCCCATCCAATAAAGTCATAGCCTTCTTCTGGAGTGACTTCTGGAGTAATAACATTACCCTCTTTAAATGTATTATCGATAAATACATCAAAAGTTATCTCAGTTTCAGTTTCATTTAATTTTCCATGATCACCATTATTAAATGTTACATCAAATTTTTGAGCATCCTTATAATATAAAGTAATTACTCTATCCTCAGTAACATTAGTGTATTCACCATCATAGTAATCATATATTCTATTCTTATGTTCTGGAATAGTTGGGAAAGTTGCTGAATAGCCTCTTCTTATAAGTTGAGTATCTATAGTTTCTTCTGTATCGTTATCTACAAATATTACATCATAATATTGTACCGCTACATTAGTAGTATAAATAGCGTCAACTTGAAAATTACTTTTTACATTTTCAAAGCTTCTACTCCATTTATCAAAGCTATAATTAGTATGTTCTGGAATTTTAGGTGCTACTGCATCTTCACCATATCTAACACTTTGAGCATCGATAATTTTCTTTGCAATAGTATCATAAAAAGTAACAGTATAATATTGCCATTTGCATTGTGAATAAACAGTTAAGTCTGTTGCTACATTTGTGAAACTATCAACTTTTGTATTCCCTTCTGTAAACCATCCTGTGAAATCGCAACCCTCATGTATTGGAGTTGAAGGAATTTCAGCATCCTTACCAACTTCAACAGTTTGTTTACTAATTAATTCATTAGTTAACCCATCGATGAATTGTATTGTTCTTGTATTTACTTTTACAGTTTCATTTTTTCCAGAACCAAATGTCATCATGAAAAATAAAAATAAGCAGAATACTGCAAATATAAATACCCTTTTCTTGTTAAACATAGTTTTTCCTCCTTTTAAACACAAAAAAACATTTTAAAAATTGTATAATAGATACAATATTTAACATTATACCATTTTATCTTGAAAATACAAGGAAAAAATTAAAATTAGTGTAAATTTTTACTTAATTCTACCAATTTCGTCAAAAGGTAAAACTCGAAATACGATTTTACCTATTACTTCTTTTTTTGAAATAAGACCTATATTGGCGTCTCTACTATCCTGTGATTCCGGCCTATTATCTCCCAATACTAGGAAGAATCCTTCTGGTATCACAGAGTTTGGACATTTAGTTAAAGAACAAATATCTTCAAACATAAAATTACTTGTATTGGTTGTTATTAAACTTTCTTCATATTTTTCGTTGTTGATATATAAATATCCATTTATATAATCTATTCTTTCACCAGGTAAACCTATAATTCTTTTTACATATTTCTTTTTTACACTATCTTTAAAAATTATTATTTCATTTCTTTTAGGCGATGTGAAAATATAATTATATTTAGTAACTATTACTATGTCACCATCATTTAATGTGGGATTCATTGAATTTCCAGCAATCGGAGCTACTGCAATAATAAATACAAAAATTATAGCTAATACACAAAAAGTAATTATATAGCCCAATGTATCTTTTAAAAATTCTTTTAGTTCTCTAAAATCTGGCATTTTATTTCCTCCAACTATTATAGTTTATCACATTAGAGAAAAGTTTAAAATATGAAAAAGAAATTTTTAAAATTTTATTTCATGTATTTTCATAATATTTTATTTTATTACATAATTTTTGTTAATTTTTAATAATAAATGGCAAATTATTATTGCCATTTATTATTTATCATAAAACAATTGCTATCAAATTATTGCTTCCTCTATTAACCATTTTGGTTACTGTTTGACACAATTTGTATCTTGCTGTTTCTGGTAATAAAGATAACTTTGCTTGAATTCCTTCTTGAACAATTACATCAAGACTTCTTCCAAATATTTCACTTTTCCAAATTTCTTCCATGTTGCCTTCACCATTTTTCATTAAATAGTCAATTAATTCTTTACTCTGAATTTCGCTTCCAATTATAGGTTCAAATGAACTTTCTACATCAACTTTTAATAAGTGAATTGAACTAGCTACAGCTTTTAATTTGACTCCATATCTACTTCCCTGTTTGATTACCTCCGGTTTTTCAAGTTTCATATCTGATAATTTTGGAAAGGCTATGCCATATCCTGTTTGATATACTTGCTTTAATGCTACTTTTATTCCTTCATATTCACTTCTTCCTTCGTTAAAATCTTGAAATATTTTTAATAGTTCAGCCTTTGAAGTAATACTTATGCCTGCCACTTCTTTAAGAATTTTATCATATAATTCATCTGGAGCTTCCAAAGTTAGCGTAACTTCCCCAGTATTTGTATTAACATTAGATATATAAGCTTTTTTTATTTCTTCAGTATCTTCTAAATTAATATTAATGTTCTCTACATCTCTCAGTTTATCAGCACTAGTTACACATTCTTTTATCTTTTCTAAATACGCTTGTTTTAATGGGTGATTAGCATTTAATACCGCTACCCAATCAGGAATATTTACTTCAATATGATCAATTGGAAATTCATATAATGCTTCTTTTAATATTTCCATTATTTCAGTTTCGTTCATAGATTCAACGCTCATGGGTAATACGGGTACATCATACATCTCTCTTAAATTGTTTGTTAAATTGACTGTTTCATTATTATTTGGATGTGTTGTATTCATAATAATGATAAACGGTTTATTAATATTTTTTAATTCTCCAATTACTTTTTTTTCTGCTTCAATAAAATTCTCTCTAGGGAGTTCTCCAAAAGATCCATCTGTAGTTATTACTATTCCAATTGTAGCATGATCTTTAATAACTTTTTCAGTTCCTATTTCTGCTGCTTCAACAAATGGTAAATCTTCTTCATACCATGGTGTTTTTATCATTCTTGGGTTACCATTTTCATCTTCATAGCCTTTTGACAAGGGTGTAATATAACCAACACAATCAACTAATTTAATGTTTGTGGTAAACTCATCAACCTTTATATTTGCACCAGAGGAAGGCACAAATTTAGGTTCAATTGTCATAATTGTTTTACCACCTGATGTTTGCGGTATTTCATCTAAGCATCTTTTTTTCTCGGATTCATCTATAACACAAGGTAATACTAATGTTTCAATAAACTTTTTTATAAATGTAGATTTACCGGTTCTAACAGCACCAACTACACCTAAATATATTTCTCCATTACCTTTAGATGAAATACCTTCAATTATCTCCTTTTTATTCATTCAAATCCACCTTTTCCTTTATATTTTCATTTAATCTTATGATACACCTTTAAAAAAAGAACAAATTTTATTTGTCCTTTTGCTAAAATATAAATTATATATAATTTTATTCTTCAATATATGTTTTACTCTTATGAGGTTCATCTCTTAGTAAATCTAAATAATCCTGCTGTCTTAACGCTTCATAAACCATTATAGCTACCGTATTAGATAAATTAAGTGCTCTTACATTATTTGTCATCGGTATTCTTATACATTTATCTATATATGGTTTTAATATTTCTTTTGGTATACCAGTAGATTCACGCCCAAATATAAAATAAATATTTCTAGATTTATCAGTGTAATCAAAAGAATTTTGAGGTTTATGACCATACCTAGTTAAAAAATAATATTCCCCTTCATTTCTATTAAAAAAATCTTCTATATTTTCATAAACTTCGTAATTACATTTATCTATATAGTTTACTCCACTTCTTTTTATATATTTATCTTCTAAACTAAATCCAAGAGGTTTTATTAAATGAAGTTTAGTGTTGGTTGCAACACATGTTCTCATTATATTTCCTGTATTACCAGGTATTTCCGGTTCAAATAGTACTACATTTATCATAGATAATCACTTTCTTTCTTATAAATTTTAACATAAAAGAAAAGATATAGCAATTTACTATATCTTAAAATCCTCCTCCAGTAGCTCCGCCACCGCCATGGCCTCCGCCTGATGAAAAGCCACCGCCCATACCCGAACCACTTGACCAATTATTTGATTTATAATTTGAAATGCTTTGATAAGACGAAGTTACCGAAGATGAAATTCCTCTTGAAATGTCACTAGTTAAATTACTAAATAAGTACATATCGAACATAGAATATTTAACTTCATAACCTGGATTTATTTCATTAAATTTGATTTTCATTGTGTTTCTTAATTTATCAGCCACTCCAAATATCGTTGCGTACACCAAGTATCTTTCCCATAATTTTATTTCTGGTAATTCTTTTTCGTTGAGTCTGCCAAAATCATTTAAGAAATTTTTGAATCCTGTCCACTTTGCATAATCTTCATTACCCTTCTTAGTTCTCTTTTTAAACGATAAAATGTATATTGTAAAGATAATTGAAAGTGCTAAAGTAAACCATTTTAATATTGTTAAATCTAACATAAAGTCCATTACAAATATCATAATTCCTAAAATGCCAAGTAAACCAAATGCAAATTTGATTTTTTGATTATCTATATAAAAGTTTTGTTTTGTAGATTCTTTAATAACATTCTCTTGCCATAACGAGAACGTTCCATAAACAGAACTTTTACCACTTGATGTAACCTTTTTAGCACTATTTTTTATATCACTTAGCAAAACTTCTTTACCATTTCCAATTTCATTAAATAATAAATTCATAATAATAATTTCTGAATTCGATAAATCTATTTCATTATTTTTTATAAATTTATAATCATCTTTCTTTTTAGGTATTTTTTCAATTTCTATTTTCTTTTTATATATTAAATTTAAAATACTAGCACTAAAACCATTAGCAGTTACATTTTTATTCATTAAGTATTCAACTACTTCTACTGGGTAATCATCAATAAACTCTCTATAATATTTTCCTTGAAAAGAAGATTTATCTTCTTTATCATATTTAATATATATGTATACAGTTAAACCCAATATTGAACAAATATATAATATTTCTATAGCATACATTCCATAATAATAAAACATATCTAATTTTCTATATTTATTTGCGACATCTGCTCTTCCCTCTTCTATTTTTTCTACAATTGGGATAGCGTCCATTTTAGATTTTTTATTCTCATTTATATTTATCATGAATAGTTCTTTATCAAACAAAATTCTAATGTCTATTCCAGATCCAACTTGATAATTATTTATATACGCTACTACACCCTTTTTGCCTTCATCTTTTTGAACAGTCGCATCTCTTTGCCCATGTGCCCATACTTTAAATAGTTCTTCACTTGCATATGGCAAATATACCATAATTTTTGTATCTTTAATTGTGTCTTTAAAATCTTTGCTTAAAAACGAATAATAAAACTCTGCCGAATCATTATGCTCAACTAAAATATTAGCAACAGTGTATTCTAAATAAAATACAGTTTTAGAATTTTTAGTTTCATTGAACATTTTAATTCTGTACTCTCCATCTTCGGTTTTTTCCAATGAATATACTTGACTATCCCCGTTTTTAGGTGTGTCAGTTTGCTCAAAATATTCAATTTTGTCTTTTAATCCTTCTTCTGATAACATATCAAATGAAATGTCTTCAGCATCTTTTATCCTACCTATTCTAATTTTTTCAATTGAAGAAGGGTTATATATAGAGCTTCCTTCTAAGTCTGAATCTAGTCCGGTAAATTCTACATTGTTAGTGTTTTTAGTAGCCAAATTATATTGGTATCCATTAAACGTTCCTTCAACTTCTATTATTTGAATTACCTTTAATCCACCAGCTATTTCTATTTCAGAATTAATATAATTTTTATTGATTTTATAACTAACTTCATTAGATGAGATAGCTTTAAGATTAATAAATGGTACAAATAAAAATGATAATAATAATATTTTAATAATTTTTTTCATAATACTCCTTTAAAAAAAGCTTACAATAGTAAGCTTTTAAAATTTAACTTCTGGATTTTGTTGTTCTTTTTTATCAGCTTCAAAAAATGTTTCTTGCTTAAATTTAAACATTCCTGCGATTATATTAGATGGGAACATTTCAATTTTATTATTAAATGTTAAAACTGTGTCATTATAAAATTGTCTAGTAATAGCTATTTTGTCTTCTGTGTCTTTTAAAGTTTCTTGCATATCTTCAAAACTTTTATTTGCTTTTAAATCAGGATATGCTTCACTCAAGGCAAACAATTTTGACATAACATTTGATAAATCTTTGCTTGCATCAATTTCTTGCTTTTTACTAGTTGCAGAAGCAAACTTGTTTCTTGCTTCAACAACCTCCTTTAAAGTTTCGTTTTCGTGTTTTGTGTATCCTTTAATAGTTTCAACTAAGTTAGGAATTAAATCAAATCTTCTTTTTAATTGTACTTCAATTTGACTCCATTGATCTTTAACTCTGTTTTTCATTCCTATTAAAGAATTATAAGTAGCTACTACATAACCTAATATTATCAAAAGTACTACCCCTAAAATAATCCAAATCATATATCCTCCTTATATATACTAAATTTAGTATACTACTTGTTTATTGATATTGCATTATATTTTTCGTTTTATTTTTAATCTTTTAACTAAAGTGTCAACTGAACTTTTACATTCTTTAAACAATTTATTTGAGGCCTCTTCTAATTCCATTAACTTATGCTTCTCTTTATTAGATATGGAATAACCTGCATTCCATTTGCTGTCCAGCCTATTTTTATATTCATTAAATTTTTCCAATGCTCTTTCCCACTGTTCATATTTTTCTTCTATCATTATATACTCATTAATTCCTTTTCTTTTGATTTAAACTTTTCTTCAACAACTAAATTATATTTGTCTATGATTTTTTGAACTATGTCTAAATATGTTTTCTCTTCATTTTCACTAAATTCTTGCTTTTTAATCCAATTGTTAGTATCTTGTCTAATATTTCTTAAAGCAATTCTTGCTTCTTCTGACATATCTCTTACTTGCTTAACATAGGTCTTTCTTGATTCTTCTGTAAGTTCTGGTATAGTTAAGATTAATATTTCACCATTATTAGTTGGCGCCATCCCAAGTTCAGCTGCAAAAATTGATTTTTCCATCTCTTTTAATGCTGACT
Organism: uncultured Muribaculaceae bacterium; assembly: GCA_964561095.1. GTDB lineage: Bacteria > Bacillota_I > Bacilli_A > RF39 > UBA660 > CAZLNV01. Next base: position 7,178 of record CAZLNV010000003.1, read on the forward strand.
TATCAAATGGTTTAATATTTAATTGTCTGGCTTCAGGAACTGATATAGTTGCAAGAGACTGTATAGGCGTTGGCACTCCATAATAATTAACCATAATGCCACTTAAAATATTTGGATTTGCTCTTCCTGCTCTAACTGTTGTAAATTTAGATTCTAAATTTTCTATCGCTTTTTCCATTTTATTTTTTACTTCATTTTCATCAAACATATAATTCACTCCTTTTATTAATTATATTGTATCAATTTTTTATTATAAATAAAAGAAATTATTTTATTTAAATATCTTTTTTATTTTGTATTAAACTTGCTTTTATAACCACATTTTTACCTAACTTATTATTTATCTCATCAATTATTTTATCCAGTTCCTCTTCTTTTCTAATTACTTCTGGAGTTTCAAATATAGATATTTGATGTTCATCTTTTATGGATAAATTATCAAGCCTAAGTCCTATTAATCTTACCCTTTCTTTCTTATAAAATTCCTTTAATATTTCTATACTTATATTATATATTTCATTGGTTAGATTAGTCGGATTTTTTAATGTCCTTTGATGTGTCTTTCTAACAAAAGTATTATCTTTAATAATCACACAAATAGTATTAGTATATTTTTTTTCATTTCTAAGTCTTTTAGAAACAGAATCCGATAATAAAAGTAAATACTTACTTAATTCTTCTATATCTGTTTCATCCTTTGATAAAGTTATTTCGTTACTTATTCCCTTTGGTTCACTATATAAAGAATTCACTTCATCTTTGTTAATTCCGTTAGCTGACTCTTGCATACCTTTTGCTTGATTCTTAAACTCTTTATATAAAGTATTATAGTTAAATAATGCTAAATCTTTAATTGTTTTTATTCCTAAATTTTTTAGTTTAGTAGAGGTTTGTTTACCTATACCAAATAATTCATCTATGGGAAGTGGCCACATTTTTTCTTCTATTTCATTTTGATATAAAGTATGAACTTTGTCTGGTTTTGAAAAATCACTTGCCATTTTTGCGCAGAGTTTATTATTAGCTATTCCAATGTTGACAGTAAAACCCAAATCATTTTTAATTTTATCTTTTAACATATATGCAAATTTTATTTCGTCACCATACATATTTTTTACTTTCCCATAATCCAAATAGCATTCATCAATAGAGGCTACTTCAATATCCGGAGAATAAGATGATAAAAGATTAAAGAGTTCTCTACTTTTTTCTTCATATAATTTATGGTTTGGTGGAAATACTTTTAACTTTGGATATATTTTTCTAGCAGAATAAATAGTATTAGCGGTTTTAATACCTAACATTTTAGCTGGAATACTTTTAGCTAATACAATTCCGTTTCTTGTAGACTCATCACCGCCAATTATAGAAACTATATTTCTTATATCCTCTTTATATCCACTTTTTAATAAATCAACCGCTGTCCATGATAGAAAAGCATTATTAACGTCAATATGAAATATAATTTTTTCCATAAATACCTCTATAATTATTATACAATAAAAAAGAAATATAATTTTATTTCTTTTTTAAATGTCTTTCCATTGCAGGAATATCTGATAAAAATTGATGTGATAATTCCTTTGCTCTATCTGGATCATATTTATTAATTGTAACTAAATCTGATTTTTCTTTTTCCATAGTTTCTGCAAGTCTTCGAGTTTCTTCTGTTGAATTAAGTTTGGAATTTTCTGACCTTAACTTATTATAATTGCTATTTATATATTTAGGTAACATATTTAATAATTCCTTTGCAGCCCAAATATCATATGAAGAAATATAATCAATGTCTGCTAGAATTGCAGTTATTCTATCAAAACTTTCAGCTAATAATCTAATATTTATTCTAACATCATCAGCTATTTCTTGACCTTTTAGATAATCTGCTTTATTTTTAATATCCATACGCCCTCCTAGTTCTATTATACTTTAAACTAATTCTGGAGTAAATAACAAGCCAAAAATTACTTTTCGGCTTGCTTTAATACTGCTTGTGCTGCTGCTAATCTTGCAATCGGCACTCTATATGGACTGCATGATACATAATTAAGGCCTATTTCATTACAAAATTCTACTGAACTTGGATCTCCGCCATGTTCCCCGCATATTCCTAATTTTATGTCTGACCTAATACTTCTACCCTTTTCTACTGCCATTTTAATCAATTGCCCAACACCTTTTGTATCTATTCTTGCAAATGGATCACTTTCAAATATTTGCTTTTGATAATAATCACTCAAAAATTTACCGGCATCATCTCTACTAAATCCATAAGTCATTTGAGTTAAATCATTAGTTCCAAAACTAAAGAATTCTGCTTCACTAGCTATTTCATCCGCAGTTAATGCTGCTCTTGGAATTTCAATCATTGTACCTATTTTATAATTAAGTTTATAACTTTGTTCTTCAAAAACTTTATTGATAGTTTCTATTACAATATTTTTTACATATTTAAATTCTTTAATATCTCCAACTAAAGGTATCATTATTTCTGGTTCAACCTTTAGTCCTGTTTTATCCACATTTATTGCGGCTTCAATAACTGCTCTAGTTTGCATTCTAGCAATTTCCGGATAAGTAACAGCTAATCTGCAACCTCTATGCCCCATCATCGGATTAAACTCATGTAATGAAGCAATTCTTGTCTTTAGTGCTTCAAATGTTATGCCTAATTCTTCTGCTAAAGGTTTAATTTCTTCATCAGTATGAGGCAAAAATTCATGAAGTGGAGGATCTAAGTAACGGATTGTTACTGGAAATCCTTTCATAGCTTTATATAATTCTTCAAAATCTCCTCTTTGCATCGGTAATAATTTATCAAGTGCTTTCTCTCTTTGCTCAACTGTATCTGCAACTATCATTTGACGTACTGCAAATATTCTAGATTCTTCAAAAAACATATGTTCCGTTCTACATAGTCCAATACCTTCAGCGCCAAAATTAATTGCTTGAGTAGCATCTTTTGGAGTGTCTGCGTTAGCTCTTACTTTAAGTTTTCTTGTTTTATCAGCCCAATTCATAAATGTTTCAAAGTCGCCACTAATTTTTGGTTCTACAGTTTTAATAGTTCCCTTATAAACATTACCAGTCCCACCATCTAACGAAATATTTTCCCCTTCTTTTAATATTTCACCATTAGGTAGCGTTAAAGAAGCTGCTTCTTCATCTATCTTTAATGTACCACAACCAGATACGCAGCATCTTCCCATGCCACGCGCAACAACTGCTGCGTGTGAAGTCATTCCACCTCTAATTGTAAGAATACCTTGAGCTAAATTCATTCCTTCAATATCTTCTGGAGAAGTTTCAAGTCTTACAAGTATAACTTTTTCTTTTGGATTTTCATTAATATATTTTATAACACTTTGTGCATCAAATACAATTCTACCTGTTGCTGCTCCTGGAGATGCTGCAAGTCCGGATGCAACAACTTCTGCTTTTTTTAATTCTGTTTCATCAAAGTTTGGATGTAATAACTGATCTAATTGTTTTGGATCAACTTTTAATAATGCTTCTTCCTCACTAATCATTCTCTCATTAACTAAGTCAACAGCTATCTTTAATGCGGCTGCCGCTGTTCTTTTCCCATTTCTAGTTTGAAGCATAAATAATTTTTTGTTTTCAATAGTAAATTCCATATCCTGCATATCTTTATAATGATTTTCAAGTGTCTCACAAGTATGTACAAATTCTTCGTATACTTGTGGCATAATATCTTTCAAAGTTTCAATGCTTTGAGGAGTTCTAACACCAGCAACAACATCTTCACCTTGAGCATTTATTAAATATTCACCATATAATTTCTTTTCACCAGTTGATGGGTTTCTTGTAAATGCAACGCCTGTCCCACATTCATTACCCATGTTTCCATAAACCATTTCTTGTATATTAACCGCAGTACCCCAAGAACTAGGTATATCATTCATTCTTCTATAATATATTGCTCTATCATTATTCCAACTTCTAAATACTGCAGTTACTGCTTCAATTAGTTGTTCTTTAGGATCTTGTGGAAATTCCATTCCACTCAATTCTTTATAAACATCCTTAAATTTCATAGAAATTTCATATAAATTTTCTGCAGTTAAATCTGTATCATATTTTGCACCAATAGATTCCTTTACCTCGTCTAATAGTCTTTCAAAAGAAGCTTTAGAATATCCTTTTACCACATCTGCAAACATCATAATAAATCTTCTGTATGAATCATACACGAATCTCTTATTACCAGATGCTTCAGAAAAAGACTTACACACTTCATCATTAAGTCCCAAGTTTAAGACTGTATCCATCATTCCTGGCATACTAGCTCTTGCACCACTTCTTACTGATACCAATAATGGGTTAGTTTTATCCCCCATCTTTTTACCAGTTAAACTTTCTAATCTTTCTAGTGAATCATAAATTTCTTTTACTATATCTTCGCTTATCTTTTGCCCATCATTATAATAAGTTGTACAAGCTTCAGTAGTAATAGTAAAACCTCTTGGAACAGGTAACCCAATATTAGTCATTTCAGCTAAATTAGCACCCTTACCTCCTAAAAGATTTTTCATTGATTTATTTCCTTCACTAAACATATAAACATATTTTGTCATAATAATCCTCCTAACAAATCACTAATTCATTTTAACACATAATATATTTTTTATTCAATTGTTTTACACCGCTATTGACAAAAAAAGAATAGTTAAACTATTCTCTAATTATAAGTCTGCTACTTCCTTTGATGACATTTTAGATATGTATTTCTTAATTCTTCATTAGTAATATGCGTGTATACTTCTGTAGTAGTCAAATTTTCATGACCTAATAATTCTTGAACCACTCTTATATCACATCCAGAATTAAGCATATGAGTTGCAAAGGTATGCCTTAGTGTATGGGGACTTACATTGGATTTAATAGTGACTTTTTTCATAATTTTATCTATTATTAATTCAATGCTTCTAGTTGTAAGAGGTCCTTCTTTTTTAGTACTTGGAAATAGCCACTCTGAAGTATTAACTCTTTTATCTAAATAATTAGTAAGTGCTACTTTTGCATAGTCTCCAAAATAAACTATCCTTTCTTTAGAACCTTTACCCATTACTCTAATACTTAGTTCATTAAAGTCAATATCAGAAAGTTTTATATTGACTAATTCACTAACTCTTAATCCAGTTGCATATAGTAACTCTATAATTAGATTATCTCTATCTTTATTTTTGCCTTCAAGTGAACTTTTAATAATGCTTTCTAATTCATTATATTCAATATAATTAGGCAACTTTTTTTCTTTTTTAGGATAAAGAATATATTCAGTAGGATTAACTTTACTTATTCCTTTTTTATTTGAATATTTATAAAAACTTTTTAAAGAACTTATACATCTTGAAACAGATGATCTTTTTTCATTCTTGTCATTTAAATGCTTTAAGTAAGTGATTATATCTTCTTCACAAATTATTTCCATTTTTTTATCTATAAACGAACGAAAAAAGTATAAATCATTTTTGTATGATTTAATTGTTTTATCTGAATAATTTCTTTCGTTTTTCAAATAAACTAAAAAATTGTCTATTTCTTTATATTCCATAATTAAATTATACTTTATTTTTATATATTTTAAAAGAGGAGAATATCTCCTCATTTATATAAATGCCCGGGGCATATATAATATTAATATGGTAAATATTTAATAATGTTTACATCTTTTTTATCAAACTCAAAATAAATTGTTCCATCTTCATCGGTTCTAAAAACCTCACTGTTTTGTGACAAAACAGTGAAAACATTTTTATCAGGATGACCAAATTTATTGTTTTTTCCAACTGAAATTATAGAATACCTAGGATTTATACTTTCAACAAAAATTTCACAAGAACTTGTTCTACTTCCATGATGCCCTGCTTTTAATATATATATGTTTTCTAGATTATATTTTCTTATTATATTTTTTTCTTGTTCAATGGAAGCATCTCCCATAAAAAGTATTTTTTTATTTTCAACTTCAAATAACAATATCAAACTATTTTTATTTTCATCGTTGTAGTCTTTATCATTTAATGAACGAATAACTATATTATCTATTTTATAGTTTGATTTTACTTTATGATATTTTAATTCTTTTTCCAGATTATTAACTTTGCCGTTATTAATAATTATATTTTCTACATGTATACTTTGAGTTAAATCTTTTGCGTATCCTGCATGATCATCATCTCCATGTGTTAAAAATAAGTAATCTATTTTGTTTACACCAATACTTTTAAAAAAAGGGATAATACTATTATTCATCAAACTAAATTCTTTATTCTTTTTTTTCCATTCATCAATCTCATATTTTAAATAACCACCAGTATCTATCATTATTGTCTTCTTGTTAGGGGTTATTATAAATGCTGAGTCTCCCTGCCCAACATCAAAAAAATATAATTTAGTATTTTTATTAATGTTAATTTTAAATAGTGAGTAAATTAATAAAAGAGTTATCATTATTATATATTTTATTTTTTTTCTACACTTAATAATTAATACAAATAAAATATAATAAATAATTATTTCAAAACAAGACATTTTAGGAAAATTTATATTAAATATTTTAATGTTAGATAATATTAAAGATACCTTTTCTAATATATTTGTTAAAAATAGTAATATTTTATTTAAAAAATTAAAAATTGTTGTTAATAAAGATAATGGGTAAATAATATATGAAACAAAAGGTACAAAAAATAAATTATTAATAATTGATAATAGATTAACAGTATAAAAATTGTTAATTATAATTGGCAGTGAACTCAATAACGAAATAAAACTAGCCCACAACAACTTTATAATATAATTATTCGACTTACATAAATCTGTTGTAAAAAATAGAAAATATGTAATAACCCATGATAATTGAAATGATACATCATATATACAAAAAGGATTTATCATTAACATAACTATATAAACAATAATTAATAAATTATCCCCCTTAACATTATAATAATATACTTTATTAATACCTGATAATATAAAAAATATTATTGCTCTTAAAAATGAAACTTTAAAATTTGTAATAAAAGCAAAAAACAAAAGAAATACAAATATAAATAAGTAGTCTTTCATATTTTCTTCATATTTTTTTCTCTTTATAGCTTTTACAATAACTAAAATCATACTGGCAATTAATGATACATGAAGACCAGATAAGGAAAACAAATGGCTTACTCCATTTATTCGATATGTTTCACTATCAATATAAAGACATTCACCCAGTACTAAAGCGTATATATATTCGTTATTATCAATATTGCTTATTCTTTTATAAACATAGTTTTTAATTTTGTAAAATATATTTTTATTTTTTTTATACATTTTAATTGATTCAATATTAACTATATATTGTATTTTTTTATTTTGTAAATATTTTTTATAATTAAATGTATTAGGAATGGTATTATTTTTAGGAGACTCTAACTTTCCTTTTATTATTAATTCATCCCCAATTGAATAAATATTCGCAAATGTATTCTTTTCTTTCTCTGTTTCAAAATAATAGTTTCCTATTAAATTTTCTTTCCCATCTAACTCCATAGATAGTTTATTACCATCAATCTTATATGATATAATTTTCAATTTAAATATTGCATCTTCCAAATGATAGATAGATTTATAATTATAATTATTAGTAAAAACAAAGGAAATAATAGTGCCAATTATAAATAGTAGATAATATAATTTATTTTGTAGTAATAAAATCCTTAACTTTAGAATAAACTGATTCACCTATTCCTGATACTTCCATTAAATCTTCTATTAATTCAAATTTACCAACTTCATCTCTATATTTTATTATGGATTTTGCTTTAGCTTCACCTATTCCGGGCAATGAAGTAAGTAATTCTATATCAGCAGTATTTATGTTTATAAGAGAACTTTTATTTTCTTCACTAATATTATTTTCTATAGTGCAAGCATCATTTATTGTATTCTCACAAATGCATTCCTTTTCTTCGGTTTCTTTAGATTTATTAAATTCCAGAATTTCTTCATTACTATAAATAATTATTACCATTTCATCAAACACTTTTTTACTTAAGTTAATAAACTTTGTGTTAGCATTTCCTAATAGTCCACCAGAAGCATTAATTACATCATTTACTCTTGCGCTACTCATAACTTCATATATACCAGGATTTACAACATTTCCTTTTATATCAACATATACTTTTTCTTCCTTACTTTCTTTATCACTAATTGGTTCACTAATTTCTAAAGATAGAATCTCATTATTTTCTATATTTTTATCATTATATTTTTTATTATTATAAAATATAAAGATTGAGACAAATAAAAAAGATATAAATATTCCAGAAAATATAATTACTTTCTTTTTATTATTTTTAACAAATTCTATTATTTTTTCCTTAATTTCCATATTGACCTCCTTTCTAAAAAATTAAAAAAGATACAGATTTACCTATATCTCTTCTACTTATTATATATGACATTTATTTTCAAAACACTTTTTATATTAAAAAAGTTAAAGTAATTTATAATTTTAACTTCCTAGTAAGTCCTTTATCATAATTAATTTGTTCATTAACTAAATCTTCTTCATAATTAATATTTTTATTTTCAACTTTTTCATCTAAAACTTTTTTTGACAGTTCGCATTGTTTTTCTTTTTCAATTTCTAATATCTCTTTCTTAACTTCTTCATACAAATCAGTTATTTCTTTTAAATATTCAACTTTCTTTTGATCTTCTTTTATTTCTTTCTTACTATATAAGTATTCGGAAGCAATAGGAGTATGAATAGCTAATGCAGAAAATATTACTGCTAAAACTGGAAATGTTTGAGGCACAAATATTATATTAATTATAATTCCTGCAGCTACACCATAGAATAACAATCTTAATAAATTAGTTATCTTTTTATATTCCGAATCACTAAATAATTCTTTTCTTGCCTCACTTATAGAATAATCTGATAAATTTCTTTTATCTAATTGTCTTTGCAATTGAATTTTTTTATCTTCTACTACTTCATAAAATTTATTAATATCAAATATACTTAACAAATTAATCTCGTTTTTAGTTCTTTTTCTCATATTTTTACTCCTCACTTATATATTCTATAAGGCTTTAATATTAATGTCAAAAAAAATAAATATGTTTATTCATATTTATTTAAATCTAATTCATCTATTTCATCTATTACTTCTAGTTGACTCTCTACTATAGTTCTTAATCTTCTTTTAAATATTTTAACATTTCTTTTAAGTACTTCTACATCATCTTCAACTTTTTCAGCTTTCATTAAAGCATCATTAATTATTCTATTAGAATTCCTTTTTGCTTCAATAATCATTGACTCTGATTCTTTCCTTGCAATAGATTTTATCTTTTCACAAGCATCTTCGGCAGTAAATATTGCTTTATTTAAAGTACTTTCTAATTTTTCATAATGTTCTAATTTTTCTTTAAGTTTTTCTTTTTCAGTTTCTGTTTGCTTACACCTATTAAGTAAAAGTTCATAATTCTTTATTATTTCATTAATAGTATTATTTACTTCTACTTTGTCGTAGCCACGAAAAACTGTATTAAATTTTTTCATAGAAACACCTCAATGTTTTCTTATTCTTTTTACCAATCTATTTCATCTTGATCATTTTTTTTAGATTCTTCTTCTGTCATTTTACCTTGAACACTTACATTTTTAGGAGTACATAAATATATACCATTTCCTAATTTCTCCATACTTCCACCAATGGCGTATAATGTTCCAGTTAAAAAATCTAATATTCTTTTTGATTGTTCACTAGTTACTCTTTTAAAATTAACAACAACTGCATTTCTACTCTTTAAGTGATCTGCGATTTGTTGACTTTCAGAATACGCTCTTGGTTCAACTAAAATCATACTATTCCCATTATCTGTAGACTTTTTTATACTGTCTTCACCTTTACCAACATAGTATTCTTCTTCAGTACTTTCTTCTTCCTCAGGATTAAATATTTTTTTCAATTTTCCTAATGACATAGTTATACCCTCCATGTACTCTTATCATAATTTATTGTATCATAAAGCATAAATAAAAGTAAACATTTTTTAACTTTTAATCATTAAAAATTAATTTTATCCAAAATATAATCTTTTACTTCATCTACTTTTAATGTAATTTGTTTCATTGTATCTCTGTCTCTTATGGTTACAGTATTATTATTTAAAGTTTCATCATCAATAGTTATAGAATATGGTGTGCCAGTTACATCGCTTCTTCTATATCTTTTACCTATTGAACCAGCTTCATCATATGAACACATAAAATATTTACTAAACTCTTTATATAATTTATTTGCTTTTTCACTATGATATTTCTTTATTAATGGCAATATAGAAGCTTTGTAAGGAGCCAAGAAAGGACTTAATTTTAAAACTTCTCTAACATCTCCATCTTCTAATTCTTCTTTATTGTATGATTCAAATAAAATAGCCAATAAAGTTCTATCAAGTCCATAAGTAGATTCTATTATGTAAGGCATAAACTTTTCATTTGTTTCTGGATCTGTATATTCCATATTTTGCCCTGAAAATTCACTATGTCTTGTTAAATCATAATTAGTTCTGTTATGAGTACCATTTATTTCTCCCCAGCCAAATGGAAACTTATATTCAATATCACAAGCGGCTTTAGCATAATGTGCTAGTTTTTCATGATCTCTAAATCTTAATCTTTCTTCCTTAAGTCCCAAATCCATATAAAATTTCTTACCATATTCTTTGAAATAATTATAAAGTTCAATATCACTTCCTTCTTTGCAAAAAGTTTGATATTCCATTTGCTCAAATTCAATGGTTCTAAATGTAAAATTACCAGGTGTTATTTCATTTCTAAAAGCTTTACCAATTTGTCCTATACTAAAAGGTAATTTGCATCTCATACTCCTTAATACATTTTGATAATTAACATATTCTCCCTGAGCATTTTCTGGTCTTAAATACACTATTGATTTGCTGTCTGCAGTAACTCCCCTATAAGTCTCAAACATTAAATTAAATTGTCTTAAATCAGTAAAGTTACTTTTACCACATTTAGGGCAAGGGATTTTGTGCTCTTTTATATAATTAATCATTTGTTCACTACTCATAGAATCTGGGTGTGCTTCGCTATCAAAACTTTCTATTAAGTTATCAGCTCTATGCCTTGTTTTGCATTCTTTACAATCAATTAGTGGATCTGAAAAGCTGCTTACATGCCCGGATGCTTCCCAAACTCTAGGGTGCATTAAAATATCAGCATCAACCTCATATGCATTTTTTCTTTCTTGAATAAATCTTTTTCTCCAAGCATCTTTTATATTATTTTTAAGTCTGCTTCCTAAAGGCCCATAATCCCATGTATTAGCAAGTCCGCCGTATATCTCACTTCCTTGATAAATAAATCCATATTGTTTACATAGATTCACCATATCTTCCATATTCATATCTTTCATATTCCTCACATCCTATACAAATTTTACCACAAAACTCATGAAATTATAATTGATTTTATATTTTCATTAATAATGCCTTTATAATTGCTTATTTTTTCATCGTTATATGTAATAACACTTACGTTCTCACTTTTAATATTTAAACTATTTAATATCTCACTAACCAAAATATAATTTTTTGTTTTTATTACTCTAATTTCTTTATTATTAAATATTGTTACAAATTTTTCACTTAAAAATTTATTAAATTTTAAAGCGTTATATATTCTTAATACTTCATAACCAGTATAATTTACACACAAATCATTCTTTTTAACTCTATTAATAAATTTTATATTTGGATATATCCCAAAATATCTATTAAATACTTCTTCACTTATATTATCGTTGATTGCTATATAAGCTTTATCTAAACTATATATTGTCATAAGAGCATCAATAGTTTCTAATAATTCATAATGATATTCAAGTGACAATATTCTATTTTCTAAATGATTGTTTTTGATTAGCAAATCAATCATTAAATATTTTTTACCATTATATTTGCCTGGTATATTAAAATTATCTAATATTTCATTTGCCTCTTTCCTTTTATATATATCAAATCGTTCTTTCCCACCAACTATTTTAAAAGGTTTATCTTTGTAATCATTTTCTATTACTAAAGCGTTAATCATCTTATTATCACTCTCAACTTTACTTGTACCCCTAATAAGACCAGATGCAGTTGAAAATATATTAACCTCTGTATTTAACTTCCCAAGTATTTCCCCATAATATACTATATTACTTTTTCTAAGATTTAATTTTTCTATACTATCATATGGTATATAAATATTTGAAGGAGTATAAAATGTTAAATAATTTTTTTGTTCCATATAAATACCTCTATATTCATTATAAATTAAAAAATGCTTTTTTTAAATGCTTTTTTATTAATCAAGATGAATTTTCCAAATATGAAAATTTAATATCATCTATTATTATCAATTATTCTTTTTAAATCAATCACAACTTTTTTAGGAAGAACTTTTTCTAATTCTTCAGCGCTAGCTTCTTTTATTTTGCTCAAACTTCCAAATATTTTTATTAATTCTTTTTTTCGCACATTTCCTATTCCCGGAATTTCATCTAAAATGCTTGAAAGAGTTCCTTTGCTTCTTATAGTCTTATGATAACTTATTGTAAATCTATGAATTTCATCTCCTATTCTTGATAAAAGATAAAATGCATTGGATTTTTTATCAATACTCACTTCTTTCATAGTATCACCGTCAATTAATTCATTTGCCTGATGTTTAGTATTCTTTTTTAAACCACATACCTTTATATAAATATTTAAACTTTTTAAAGTTTCTTTGCATGCGTTTATCTGATTAATTCCACCATCCACTATTATTAAATCTGGAATTCTTAATTTATCTTTTAATACTTTAAAATATCTTCTATATATAACTTCTTTTATTGCTCCAACATCATCATTTTTATCAACCGATATTTTATATTTTCTATAATCATTTTTTGAAGGAATTCCATCAATAAATACTACCATTCCCGAAACAGTATAACTACCAAATAAATTCGAATTATCAAATGCTTCGATTACTGATAGTTCCTCTAATCCTAAGATTCGTTTTAACTCCTCATTAGCAGTTTTAGTTCTTTCTACATCTTTATATATTTTTTCAATATCATTATAAAGAGATATCTTTGCATTTTCTCCGGCTAAAAGGAACAGTTTTTTCTTAATTCCTTTAGATACAGTATTAACTTTTATATTAAGAACATCTGACAAAACTTTAATATCTATATTATTTGGCGCTATTATTTCTTTTGGTAATAAATTATGCTTTGAATAAAAATCCACAATAAATGATTCCATTTCATCCTTAATTTCACTTATTATTGGTTTTATCGAAGAAGAGGATCCGATAAGTTTACCATTTCTTAAAAAGAAGATAGATATACTTATGTAACCTTTATCAACATAATAGTTAAATATATCTCTATTTATACCATCATTTAATTCAACTTTTTGTTTGTTATGAAGTATACTAAAATATTCAAGTTCATTCTTTAATGATAGTGCGACTTCATAATTAAGAGCATCAGAATTTATTTGAATTTTTTCTTTAATTTTACGAACTAGTATTTCATCATTACCATTTAGAATACTAATAATTTCTTTTATCATATCAGAAGTGTCTATGTTTTTATTAATGCAATACCCTAAACATTCATTTATATGATAATATAGGCATTCTTTTTTAGGCATATTATTGCACTTTTTCAAAGGATATAATCTGTTTATTAAATTAACTATTCTCCTAGTAGCATACACATTAGGATAAGGGCCAAATAAATTTCTATGTTTCTTTTTTATATTAATTTCACGTTTTATAATTAGCCTAGGATACTTTTCGTTAGTAAGTTCAATATAAGGATAACTTTTATCATCCTTAAGTAATATATTGTACTTTGGATTGTATTTTTTAATTAGATTTAACTCAAGTATAAAAGCTTCTTGTTCAGTATTGGTGACAATGTATTCAAAAGAAGATATTTCACTAACTAATATTTTTGTCTTACCTGTTACTCTACCATTAAAATAACTTTTTAATCTATTAAATAGTATTTTAGCTTTGCCTACATAAATGACACAGCCATAAACATCTTTCATTAAGTAGCATCCACTTTTTTTAGGTACCAGTGATAGTTCTTCCTTAAACATAAACGTCACTCCTTAAGATTATTATACACTAAATACTTGTAAAAATTTAAATAAATCTTTATAATAAATAACCAAGGAGATTTTATGAATAGCGTTGATGAATCTTTAAGAGAATATATGGAGAATAATATATTTAAAGAATATGGCAAAAATGATGAGGGTCATCAAATAAAGCATATCAAAGAAGTAATTGATAGAAGTTTTGAATTATCACCTAAAAATCTAAATCCCAATATAATTTATACAGTCGCAACCTTTCATGATATAGGTAGTTATATAGATAGAAAAAATCATGAAATTGAAAGTGCTAAAATAATGATGGCAGATGAATTTTTAAAAAGATTCTTTGATGCCCATGAATTATTGATTATTAAAGAAGCCATTGAAGATCATAGAGCGTCTTTGAATAGAATGCCTAGAAGTGTTTATGGCAGACTAATTAGTTCAGCAGATAGATCAACAGATTTAAATGATTTTATTCTTAGGGCTTATAAAGCTGTTGTTAAAAATAAATGTTTAGTTAATAATGGGACTCCAAGCAATAGAGAATTTACTCATGAAGAAATTATTGAAGCAGTTTATAATCATTTAGTTGAAAAATTTGGTCAAGACGGATATGCTAAAATGTATTTTATAGATAAAAAATATGAGGATTTTATAGATGACGCAAACTACTTAATAAACAATAAAGATGAATTTTATAAAAGAGAACAAGAAATATTTTCAAAGTGCTTAAATTAAATTATAGATTTGTATTAATATTAAAAATTTTATATAATTAATTCATGAAAGAAATAAATAAAAGTTTTGTAGAAAATAAAAAATCCAAGTTTTATGGTTATCTATACGAAATAAATGAAATTAATGAAGTAGAAAGTATTTTGGATTCTTTGAAAAAAGAACATAAAAAAGCCAAACATATTGTATATGCTTATAAAGTTAATAATATTGAAAAAAAATATGAAGATAAAGAACCTAGTGGTAGTGCCGGTGCTCCTTTACTTGATTTTATCAATTTAAAAAAACTAGATAATACTCTAATAATAGTTGTAAGATATTTTGGAGGGACTCTTTTAGGAAGAGGACTTCTCACAAGAAGTTATAGAGAAACTGCAAATAAACTTTTCTAGTATAAAGAGTAAAATTATTTACATAATATATAATGAGCCATCATTAATAAGAGATTTCATATCACACTTTTAATGGATTCATGGCTCTTTTTTATGTAAATAATTTGCCAATTAATTTAAATGTCTTCATTATTCCTTCACTCATTACACTCTCAAAAAAACTACTTGTTTTATTTCCTAGTTTACTAGCCACATTAGAATAATCTTTTACTGTTTCCAAATAGTTTTCTACATTAATATTTTTACCTTCTTCTATATCTTTTTCAAATTTTGTCATTGCTTCTTCTGTTATTATCATTTTATTATATTGACTATATTGATATGCACCACTAACACCAGTAAAATATAAACATATAAAAATTAGAAAGAATATTCCCATAATAATAGGAAAAAAATTTTTATTTTTTTTTATATCATTCATTTTTATTCTCCTTTATATACTCACTTATAATTTCAGATATCAAGTCCATTGAATTATTTACTTCTTCAATAGTATTATCTACTCCCCCTACTTCTAATAAAATTGCGTTTCTACATAGATCTTGATTATATATACCATTTACTCCTTTTCCTGTTTTTTTACTTATTCCTCTAGTAAATCCAGAATATTTTTTATTAAATCTATTATTAAGATCAGTAGCAAAATCCAAATTAGATTTGTAATTTGTATGATCAAGGCCTACAACAAACAATATTCGAGCATATTTTTTATTATTTAAAGTATAAATTGTTTTATCATACGCTGCTGAATCTCTGTGTATATCTATTATGTATCGAATAGTTGGTTCTTCTTTTAACATATATTTTGCAAAATATCTACTAGCAACATAACTTTTATTATATTTTAAATTATTGTTATTTAAATATTTTTTTATATTATTAGTTTCTACTATAGAGGGTATTCCTGAGTTAATAAGTTTTTCTTTTAAAATATAACTCGCTATTAAAACATTTGGCTTAATACTGTAGTCATACAATACTTTTATGTTATATTCTTCCAATTGATGAGTATTATAAATATATACAATTGGTTTTTTTATCACTTGCGTACTAGGTTCTTCTACAAATTCACTTTTTGAACTATTGTAATCAAAATAATCATCACTAATTGTTACTATATCGTCTTTAGCAATTATTTTATTAAAAGATGCATAAAGCAAATTTTCCGGTGTAGTTATATTTATATCTAACGTTTTAGTTAGAAAACTATTTTTATTAATAATTTCTTCTAAAAACGAATTAAGAAATATATCTTTTAAATTTATTGTTGCTCCATTAAAAAGAATTCCTACCATGAAATAAAAAGTAGTTATTATTACTATTAAAATAAATATACTTTTAAAATTAATTATTTTTCTACTTTTAAATCTTTTTCTCATAAAATAATTATATTTAATAAAGTATGAAAAAATTGTTGAAATAATGTTAAATTATTAAATTTTTCTCATTTATTGATTTTGACTAACATTTATGTTATTATTTTATTAGATTCGAAGGAGGTGGATTATGCCTAACATTAAAAGTGCTAAGAAAAGAGTAATAAGAACTAAAAAAAATAATATTTTAAATAGTGATGTAAAATCTAGCATGAAGACTGCTGTTAAAAAAGTAGAAAAAGCTATTGAAAACAAAGAAAAAGATGTTGATACTTACATGAAAAATGCTTTTGCAAAAATTGATAAATGCTTAAAAGCCAATATAATTAAAACTAACACAGCAGCTAGATATAAAAGTCGTTTATCAAAATTGAGAAATAACAAATAAGTAGTAATTAACTACTTTTTTTGTTATAATTTTTCTATGAGAATTAGAAATTTAATTTTAAGTATAATTTTTGTTTTATTATTAATGATTATTTACATGAATGCAAATAAAATTTATGTTTGGTTTAATAACTTAATTACTCAAAAAAATGTTACAATTATTCCACAAGCTAATTCATATAAAAGAAAATATAGTTATGAAAAATTCTCAAATGAAGAAGACTATATTCCCTACTCAAAAAGTGATTTAGAAAATATATTTTATAACATATTAAATAATGGGTTTAAAGAATTTACTTTCTATTGCCCTAGTGAATATGAAAATTGTTCAAAAGATGTAGAAACTATTAGTTCTGATGTGACATTGATGAGTAATATTTCTGGATATGTTAGCCCTTTTAATGCATATTCACTTATTAATACTACTGTATCTTCTTATAATGAAGTTTATGTTAATGTAACAAAAAAGTATAGTGATGAAGAAATTGAGCAAGTAAAAAATAAAATGAATGAAATTAATAATAATCTACAATTAGAAGGAAAAACCAAAGAAGAAAAATTAAAAATATTCCATGATTATTTAATTAAAAATACTATTTATGATGAAGTATTTGCTAATACTAAAAAAAGTGTATATAATTCATCTAAAGCTAATGGAGCTTTAATTGACGGACACGCAGTATGTGGCGGTTATACAGATGCAATAGCTTTATATTTGGATGAATTAAATATTCCTAACATAATTATATCTAATTATACACATACTTGGAATATGGCTTATATAGATGATGTATGGCTACATATTGATTCAACATGGAATGATACAGAAAATGATAAATATGAGTATGAATTTTATTTAATAACTACAGAAGAACTACAAAGGATAGATTTAACGGAACATCAATTTGATTCAAAATTTTTTATTGAAGCATATTAAAGGTAATGAGTACTCATTACCTTTTTGTTATCGATATAGCTTCATTGATAGTTATATCAAAATCATCATAATTAACTTCTATCCAATTAATATTATCAAATTGATTATTAAACCAAGTGTATTGTCTTTTGGCGTAATGTCTTGTATTTTTCTTTATTTCTGTTTTGGCTTCTTCTAATGATATTTCTCCATTAAAATATTTATTTAACTCTTTGTATCCAATTATAGAATTAGTATCTATTTTACCATCAAATAGTTTTTTAGCTTCTTCAACTAATCCTTTTTTAAACATATTATCTACTCTAAGATTAATTTTTTCATACAATTTAGTTCTATCCGCCTTTAATCCAATTATTTCTATGTTATATAGCAATTTATCTTTTTCTGGTTTATTAATTATCACTTCACCAGTATTATCATAGTGTGATATAAATCTTAATAATCTATTTCTATTATTTAAATGTATGCCATTATTAATAGATATTTTATCTGCCATTTCTTTTAATTGCTTGTTTTCAAAATTATTATATTTACATAAATCAATTTTATTTTCACTTTTTAACTCGTAGTCATATAATAATGCTTTTAAATATAAACCACTTCCACCAACTATCACTACATTCTTATTTTCATTTAACAGCTTATTTAGTATATTTCTAGCATCGAGCTGATAATCATATAAAGTATAGTTTTCATTTAAAGAAACATAATTTAATAAATGATGAGGAATACCTTCAGTTTCTTCTTTTGTAACCTTGGCACTTCCTATATTAACTTCTTTATATATTTGAACTGCATCAGCATTAATAATTTCAGCATTAATATACTTAGCTAATTCTATACTTAATTTTGTTTTGCCAGAAGCAGTTGGCCCAACTATTACAACTATTTTGCTCATTATTCTACCCTCTTAAATAACTTTTCTAATTCATATTTAGGATACTTAATTATTGTTGGTCTTCCATGAGGGCATGTATACGGATTAATGCATTTAAATAATCTATTTATTAATATTTCTTCTTCTTCATAGCTAATACTTGTATTAGCTTTAACACTCATTTTACAAGCCAAAGTCATCGCAAGTCTATCATTAAACTTTATATTATCAAATTTATTACCAATTTCTAATATTAAATCTATTATTCTCCTAATACTTTCTTCTTCATATCCTTCTTTTAACCACGTAGGATGTGACAATATTCTAATAGTATTAATTCCAAATTCTTCATAGTTTACACCAATGCTTTTTAAAATATCAATTCTTTCCATTAATGTTAAATATTCATTTTTAGGAAGCTCAATATTAATTGGAATTAATAATTCTATTGAATCATTTTTAGTGTTTTTTAATTTATTTAAATACAATTCATAATTTATTCTTTCATTCGCAGCGTGTATATCTATCATATACATCATATCTTCTTCTTGTGCGATTAGATATGTTCCAAGAGCTAAGCCAACTGGTTTTATTAAAGATCTTTCTTTTTCACTTTTAGAAACTATATTAAATTCTTTATTTTCTTCGTTTACACTAAAATCAAAAGTAACTTCCTCATATACTTTAGAATCATTATTTACTCCATCCTTAGTCTCTATTTCAGTATATCCTTTAAAAGTATTATCTATTTCATTTAATTTATCTCTAATCAAATTAAATAGTAATTCTTCTAATGACTCCATTTTACTAAATCTAATATCTTGTTTAGTTGGGTGTATATTTACATCTATAATTGTAGGGTCTGTTTCAATATTTAGGATCACTACTGGATACTTATTTTCTGCCAAAAAAGTATGATAAGCATCTTTTATTATTCTAATTAGATTGACATTTTGTACTACTCTACCATTTACTAAAGTAATAATTCCGCTTCTACTGCTTCTTGATATATTCAAATTAGTTATAAAGCCACTTATAGAATAATCGTAATTTTCTCCTTTGATAAAAGACATGTTTTTGCTTACATTAAAACCATATATTTCGTGTATTACTTTAAGTAAATCATTACTACCAGTTGTCTTTAAGATTTCTTTTTCATTGTTAAATAAAGAAAAAGAAATTTCCGGATGAGAAATACTCAATTTTTCTATTACTGAAGTAATATTTGATAATTCACTCATTTCACTTTTTAAAAATTTTAATCTTACTGGAGTATTAAAAAATATATTCTTTATTTCAATTATAGTCCCTTTGTGTGAAATTCCACGAGACTTTGAAATTTCCCTACCGCCTTCAAGAATAACTTTTGTTCCATCATCATTTTTACTTGTTTCTAAGATTACTTTACTAACCGACGCAATAGAAGCTAAAGCTTCACCTCTAAATCCTAATGTATTTATAAAATATAAATCTGATTCATTCTTTAATTTACTAGTTGCATGCCTTCCAAAAGCAAGAGAAGCATCAACTTCATCCATTCCACTACCATCATCTATTACTTTAATGCTTTTTATTCCAGAAGAAACTAGTTCTACTTTAATATTCTTAGCACCAGCATCAATACTATTTTCTACTAATTCTTTAACTGCATTAGAAATTCTTTCAACCACTTCACCTGCAGCAATTTTGTTTGAAAGATTCTCATCCATAACTTTTATAATTCCCATAGTTACTCCTATATCATTTTATTTCTTATACTGATGAAACTCTCATCTAATGAATAAACTCTTACTTTCCCTTTTTTGTTTATTTTTATAAATCCTAAACCACTAATTACAACATCTTCATTTCCTTCCAATTCAAATGTTTTATTAGGTAATATTGTAAAATCATTACAATTAATTGTCTTAAATTTTTTATAATTTAAAGTTTGATTCATATAAAAATTAAAACTATTTAAATTACCTTCTAAATAATCAATTCTTATCAAATCATCAATAATAATAGAGTATCCTGATTTTATTTGAAATGTTTTAACTTTTAATTGTTTTACCCGATTAATAAGTTTGATTTTATCATTGCTTAGATAATTATATATTGTATTACTTTTAAATCCCGGAGTATCTATAAATTCTATGCCTCCAATATTAATGCTTAAATAAGAAAACGTAGTATTAGGAATTGGACTAGTAGTAATACTACTAGTCATATTATTTATTGTCATAATCGAATTAATAAAACTACTTTTTCCGGCATTAGAAAGTCCTAACACAAATGTTTTTTTAATTTTATCTTTTTTTAGCATATTATAAAAATTTAATATGTTGTGATTTTTATTACTGCTTATACACATAACTTCTGCTTTATCATAAAAATTATCTTTAAAATATTTTATTATCTTTTTTTCTTTTACACTTTTAGGTAACAAATCAATTTTACTAAGTAATATATATTTCTTAGTATTTTGAATATCATTTAAATATTTAATTGATTCATTATTGATATTTAAAACATCAATAATATAAATTATTGGAGTATTACTTTTATTAATATCTTTTATATCTATCTTATCTACCACTTTTGATTTATTGGGTGCGCCATAATGTATTGTTTTAAAACAATCCTCACAATACATTGCAGTATCTATCTTATCTTTCCTTATGTATCCCGGCTTACTTGAATTATCACTTTGTAAATCCACACCGCAGCCTTTACACTTAGTCATAATATCTACCTCTTAAAAATAAATCCTTTTTTGAAAATGTGTTGAATATTATTTTTTCAATAATTCTATTAATAATAGATACAAAAAAGTCTTTAGCTCCCATTTGATTTACTAGAATACTTGTAAATCCCATTTTATTAGCACCATATACATCTGTAAGTAATTGATCTCCTATGCACGCTATTTGATTTGGTACAAAATTATAACTATTCATTATTTTAATATATTTTTTATTACTTGGTTTTCTTGCATTAATTCCAGTATCAACAGCTAATTCATCCTTAAAAGGTTCGACCCTTTTCTTACCACTATTTGATAATATTATACATTTGAACCCCATGCTTTTTAATTTTATAAATAAATCTTTTAGTCTTTTGGTAGGTTTACATAATGAAATCGGACTTATTGTGTTATCTAGATCAAAAATAAGACACTTAATACCTGATGTTTTTAATTTATTATAATTAATTGTGTATATGCTTTTTTGATAGATATCTGGTATATATTTATTAAACATAATAATTCCTCACTAACTATATTTATTATATATGTTTTTTAAAGAAAAAAAAAGTCTCTTTCAAAACTTTTCTTTTTAATAATGTAAATAATTAGCGGTTTTAATATATGTGCTCTTCATAATCAAATTCAAAATCTAATATTCTAACAGTGTCTCCTTCTTTAGCACCCATACTTTTTAATTCAGCATCAATACCCATATATTTTAATTTTTTTGCAAATCTCATCGCAGATTCATCAGAATTAAATCTTGTCATCTTAAGAAGTCGTTCTAATTCTTTTCCACTAATTACCCAGGCATCTCCTTCTCTAGTTATTTTATATGGTTTTTCATTTTTAAACTCATAAAGTATGTAATTTTCAAATTCATGTTCTTCGTACAAAGTTGTATCACTAATGGTTTTTAATTTTTCATTTATTGCATACATTAACTCTTTAACACCTTGGTGAGTTACAGCACTTATTTCATAAACTAATAAGTCTGGGTACTCATTCTTAAATTTCTTTAAGTTTTCCAAAGACTCTGGTAAGTCCATTTTATTAGCAACTACTATTTCTTCTTTATTAAATAATTTTTCATTATAGTTTTTTATTTCATTTCTAATAATTTTATAATCAATTATTGGATTTCTTCCTTCACTTCCAGACATATCTAAAACATGACAAATTAGTTTAGTACGAGATGCATGACGTAAAAATTTATCTCCTAATCCGATACCTTTACTAGATCCTTCAATCAACCCTGGTAAATCAGCAATTACAAAAGAATCATTACCTACTTTTACAACTCCCAAATTAGGAGAAAGTGTTGTGAAATGATATGCTGCAATTTTGGGT
This sequence comes from uncultured Muribaculaceae bacterium, assembly GCA_964561095.1. Classification (GTDB taxonomy): domain Bacteria; phylum Bacillota_I; class Bacilli_A; order RF39; family UBA660; genus CAZLNV01. The sequence continues at coordinate 30,165 of CAZLNV010000003.1, forward strand.
TTTGAAGAACTAACTACGCTAATTAAAGAACTTTTACCAACTGATGGAAATCCTACAAGGCCAACATCTGCAAGTAGCATTAATTCACATTTGATAATTTTTTCTTCTCCTGGTTCACCAAGTTCACTAGTTAAAGGTGCTTTATTTTTATTGGTTTTAAAAGCAGCATTACCTTTTCCACCTCTTCCACCTTTAGCTATTATGCATTGCTGATTTGGGGTTACTAGGTCACATAAAACAAGACCTGTTTCTTCATCTTTAATCGAAGTTCCAATTGGTACTTTTATTACTAAGTTAGGGGAACTAGCACCAGTTCTATCCTGACCACTACCATTGCCACCATTATCTCCTTTAATATTTTTCTTATATCTTAAATCAATTAATGTTTTTAATCCTTCTGCTGCTTCAAATACAATATTAGCTCCAGATCCACCATTACCACCATCTGGGCCACCCATCTCAACATATTTTTCATGTCTAAAAGATGTTGAACCATCTCCACCATTACCGGCTTTTACTTTAATTATTACTTCATCTATAAACATATTAACCCTCTTTTCATCTATATTTTAACACAATAATAAATATTTTACACTAGTGAACTTCTTTTACTAAACTTTTTACTAGTAAAATATTTTCTTTATTTTCTAATGCAATACTATAATAATTTATTAAATCATCTATTTTTTTATCTGATTTATATAATTTTTTATACTCCCTCATAAATAGTCTTTCATCCATTTTATAATATTCATAAAGTAATAGTGAATATAGTGAACCAATTATGTATTTATAATGCTCCATTAATTTATTATATAATGCATGCTTTGTTTTTGCATTATCATTTATATCCATCTCTTTAACTATTTTCATAAAATTTTTGATATTCAAAAATAATTGTTTTTGAAGCATAAAATATTTTGAACTATCAATTACCTCTTTTGAATCATATTTTTTATCAACAAACTCCAAAAATAAAAATTGATTTAAAAAAGGCAAGATCTCTTCATATTCATATCTGTTATTTAACTTACTTATGGAATCAAAATTTAAAGCATGTGTGTATTCATGAATACCAATAGAAGTAGAATATAAATTATTAAATACTGGAGCAGCTACTTTTGATACTTTACCATTTTTTGAAAAAACAAATCCTTCTATTTTGTCATTAAAATAAGAAGTATTGTAATACTTTATTAATGCTTTCCTTACCTCAGGACTTTTATTAGAAATGTAATCAAAAAACTTATACATTTCAGCTACAGCTTTTTCTCTTGAAATATCTATTTTTTTAATCGTTGTTTTCTCATCATAATAATTCTCTGCCATAGCAAATAATATTAAAAACATATCTATTGATTTTGAATTTTGTAATTCTTGCATAAAACCCTCACTACTTTAAATCTATTATAGTTACTTCATTATTATATAAAAAGTTAAATATTTTAAAAATTTTTGGATGATTAAATTCTTTGATTCCCCTTGAAATAATTATGTCAGCTTTATCGACTTTATGTAAACCTCTACAATATTTAGGAAACCATTTTTTATTAGGGGACATTATACCTATTCCTTCTTTTTTAAAATCTAAAAACTCTAAAAATTCTGGTAAAGCTCCGTTGTGCATGTGTCCGGATAATATTAAATTTACGTTATCAATAAATCCCGGTATGTTAATATAATTGTGTTTCATGGTAATTGCGACTGGTGAATGAGAAATAAATATTTTATAATTATTGTTTTTTTCAAATTTTATTGGATATCTCTTAAATTCATTATGAAAAGCATCTTTATTTTTATCTCTAAACCATTTAGTTGTTGGTGTATAATGTATAAATTCTAAACCTTTAAAAGTAGTACTTTCATTGTATATATAATAAACATTTCTGTATTTTGTTAATGATTTAAACCATTTTAAATCATAATTATTTTTTTCATTTACATCAAAAGAATATTGAATATCATGGTTACCTACAGTTACTAGTGTCTTGTTAATTTTTCCCAATTCTTCTATAAAATATTCAATTAATATTCTCACTTCATTATTTTCTAAGACTTTACCGCAATCAATAATGTCACCAGCCAATATAATAAAGTCAGGATTATTAGACTTAATTTTATTGAGTAATTTATCATAAAATTTCTTTTTAGCACAAACATCATGATGTATATCGCTTATTAAACAAATCCTTTTATTGATATTTTTATGTGTGTCAATCTTATAATTTTCTATTTGTATTTTCTTCATATATATAATTATACTATTATTTCAAAACAAAAAATAGTATTTAAAATACTATTTTATCTTGGCGTAATTAACTTATTTTTAAGACATCTTTTAGGATTTTCATAATCTTTTTCTCGTACATCTTTTGGATCAAAAATCATCCATTCTGGTTTGATATATTGAATATCTCCATTATCATCATACCAAAATGTAATAAATACATCACCCATTAAATTAGGAATTTCTTGTTTCATCATGAAAGAAGATGTGTCAACATTACAAGGAACTAAGAATGAATGAATATTTCTATATAAGAAGTAATAACATTTATGATAGTGACCTCTTAGTGATAAATTTGGTTTTGTATTTGATAACATTTGGTCTATTCCATTTTGTGGTTTAGTTGATAAGATTCTAGATGTTCCACCACCTGGATGGAATACTTCCATAGCACATTTATCAAAATAATAGATTGCTTTATCTTGTCCTAGATATTCGAAATCATTTCTTAATTTTTCTAATCCCTCGCCTATTTTTACTCCATAATTAAAGTCATGAGTTTCATCGTGGCTTCCTTGAATTGCATGGTATTTCATTCCTTTATATTTAGGAAGCAATCTATTTGCTTCAGCTAATTGACCAGATGCACCATAAGAATATACTTCACTAACATGTTTTTGTCTTATCCTGCTATAGTCTCCATCAGTTATGTCTCCTACATGGAATATATCTTCAATTCCCCTATTGTATCCTTCATATACAGCAGTTGCTGTCATGCTTGGTTGCGAATAAATACTTCCAAAATGTGTATCAGATATTACCAATATTTCTTTTTTAGTAAGTTCTTCTTTTGGTGGTTTAGTTTCAGAATGTTTTCTTTTTTGAAAAAATTTTCTAACTACTAATTCATTGTTAATATCAGCAATTTCCACTTCTCTACCATATTCCTGTAAAATTGTAATAATTCCAAATAATTCATCAGCAGTAAATCCTAGTCTTTCTTTTAAAGAATTAAAACTTTCTTCTTTTTTCATCAGTCTATATACTTTATCTGCTATAGCAAAGTAAGCATGAGTATTATTTGATGATTCTTTTACATTAACTAAACTATTTGTTTCATCTTTCTTCATTATTAGTTTCGGAGTAGTTAAATAGTTCTCTTTACTAGGAACATAATAAGGTGAAAATTCCGGAACTAGTCTTTTTAATTTACCTGTTTTTGTATAAGAGATATCTAGCATTAATGATGATACAACATTTTGTTCATAATCATCTTTCATTTTAGGAGTTCTTTCGGCAACTGAAGGTACTGCAAAAATTTGTGTATCTCTTAATCTCGGAAACTGTTGCTCACTTTGAGTGCCTCCTAATAAAATTACATCATAATCTTCATAGCTTGACATACTTCTGCTATACTGTTGAGGAGGATAAGCTACTGTGTATGCTTTACTTCCTCTTTTTAATTGTTCAACCCTTAAACTAACATTATTAAAAAATACTGTACAACTTTTTGGTCCTAAATAAACCATATCTTCTCTTTGAGATTCGATATACTTTCCAATATTTAATTTCTTGCTACTCCTATGTTCATTTTTGCCACTTATAAACAAAGTTTTTATTCCTTCAACTTTAGGTAAATATTCTATTAAATGATCGGCTTGACCTTTAGCGTCATTAGTTATTAGACTTTTACCAAATTCCTCTGAATCTTTCTTGCTATATACTCCCTCTATTAAATTTCCGGCAATGATAACATATTTAACTCCCTCTTCGGCAAATTTCTTATACATATCATTAAGGACAGCTACTTGTTCACATTTTGAACCAAATCTTAAATCTGAAATAACAGCTATTTTAGTATTGCTATCTAAATCTTCATCTATTCTGTAAGTGTTTTCTTTAGCTAAATTAGGATGATCATTTCTTACAACATATGCTTCTCCATCCTTCTCCGAATATGTAATATTAACTCCTTTATCATTAAGTTTTCTTACCATACCCATTATTTCTAATTCCGAACGATTAAGTGTTTTTGATAAATTAGAAAGTGATTTTTCTTTATTCAAAATTGTTTTTAAAGCATCTAATACCTCTTCTTCAGTTTGTTTTTTTTCTGCTTTTTCTTGAATACTATTTTCTTTTTCCTTAAATTCTTCCATTAATACCTCCCTAAAAAAACAAGAATAGTAAAATATAAAAATATAATAACTATCTTTTCATCTTTCCTATACTAAGTTAATTATATATTATATTTTTTTTAAGTTCAATGTTTTTCATAACAAAAAAAATACAAAATTTTAAGTAAAATGCTTGATATTTTTATATTTTTTTTATATAATGTATTAAGTAAATTTAATTGGCAGAAATATTTTAGTTTATAATGTGTTTATTAATTATTATTTGTAAGTAACTAGCCAAAGTGAAAGCATCGAAATAAACACCCTATGGATGATAATATCAATTATTGCCTTAGTTTACAATATAAGTAAAGGAGGTATTTTTTATGTCAAGATATACAGGACCTGTATATAAGAAATCTAGAAGATTAGGATTTTCTATTCTTGAAACTGGTAAAGAGTTAGCAAAAAGACCAACTGCACCAGGACAACACGGTACTAGTAGAAAGAAATTAAGTGAATATGGAGTGCAATTACAAGAAAAGCAAAAAGTTAAAAATATGTATGGATTAAGTGAAAAACAATTCAGAAAAACTTTTGACAAAGCTGGTAAGAAAAAAGGTATTCACGGAACTAATTTATTAATTGCCCTAGAAAGTAGACTTGATAACTTAGTATATCGTTTAGGTATGGCTAAGACAAGAAGTGCTGCTAGACAAATAGTAAATCATGGACATATTTTAGTTAATGGAAAGAAAGTTGACATTCCTTCATTTGAAGTTAAACCAGGTATGATTATTAGTCCTAAAGGCGAAAATCATCCAGTAATAACTGAATGTTTAGGAAGCACTGAATCTAGAGTTCCGTATGTATCTTTTGATTCTAAAAAGAACGAAGGAACATATGTTAGATATCCAGAAAGAGAAGAACTTAATATGGATGTTAATGAAGCTTTAATTGTTGAATTCTACAACAGATAATATGCAATAATAAAACAAGTTTTTTATAAAACTTGTTTTTTATTGTCTCAAAATATTAATATTAAATATCCCTATTTCGTAAAAACACAGGTATATCAATATCTTCATCTAATTCATCTATTTTAGTTGATCTATCTTTTGGTTTTATTTCATCATATTGATATAATGCTTCAGCTTCTTCTTCAAATCCAGTTGCTATTACTGTAACAATTACTTCATCCGTTAGTGCTTCATTGATAACAGCACCAAATATAATGTTAACATCTGTATTTGCCGCTGCTCTTATAACTTCAGCAGCATCTTCGGCTTCAAATAAAGTTAATGATTTACCACCTGTTATATTTATAATACAATCTGTAGCTCCATTTATTGTAGTTTCAAGTAAAGGACTTGTAACAGCTTGCTTTGCAGCTTCAATTGCCCTATTCTCTCCAGAACCAACACCTGCGCCAATCAAAGCACTACCTCTTGATTCCATTATTGCTTTAACATCAGCAAAGTCCAAATTTACAAGACCAGGAACACTAATCAAGTCAGAAATTGATTGAACACCTTGAGCAAGTACATTGTCAGCTGCTAAAAAAGCTTCTGTCATCGGAGTTAATCTATCTATCAAATCTCTTAATCTATCATTTGAAATAATTATCAAAGTATCTACATGCTTTTTAAGTTCATCTAAACCAATTAAAGCATTTTCCATTCTTTTTTTACCTTCGAATTTAAAAGGTTTAGTAACAATTGCCACTGTCAATGCGCCTAGTTCTTGAGCTATTTCTGCCACGATTGGCGCAGCACCTGTACCAGTTCCTCCACCCATTCCAGCAGTTACAAAAACCATATCGGATCCTCTTAAGATATCCTCTATTTCGCTTCTGCTTTCCATTGCTGCTTCTCTACCAACTTCAGGGTCGGCTCCAGCACCTAGTCCGTCTGTTATAGTTTGTCCAATTTGAAGTTTAACTGGAGCTTTTGAATTATTAATAATTTGCAAATCAGTATTTGCAACAATAAATTCTACTCCTTTTAATCCTGAGTCTATCATTCTATTAACAGCATTACATCCACCGCCGCCTACACCAATTACTTTAATTTTAGCTATTTGGTCCATCTCTAAAGGGGCATTATTCATATTATCAACTCCTTAATTGTCGAAAAAATATCCAAAGATTTTTCCGAGCACTGTATTATTTATATTTTTCTTTTTGTTATTAAATATTATTTCTTGTTCTTCTTCGCTCATTGTTGATGCTTTCTTTTTTCTAAAGGACAATTTCCTATAATAACATTTTATTATTCCTAAAGCACTACTATATTTATTATTTCTAACACCTAATTCTTTAACTTCACCTAAGATACCTAGTTTCCCAAATACCTCTTCTATTACTTCTTTAGTATCCTTTAACTCTGTAGTACCTCCTGTAATTATTATATAACGATTTTCTTTTTTTGTTAAGAGATTTATTTGTTTTTTGCTTAATTCGAGTATTTCTTTCAACTTTGTATATACTATTTCAGTAATTTCATATTGATTTACTTTAACTTTTAGACCATCTTTTTTCATAACTTCACTCATCTCATTGCTGCTTGCATTTGTTTTATGAGCTAAAGCAAAATTCTCCTTTAAATCAATTGCTGTATTTCTATCTATATTATAAGCATACATAATATCTTTATCAATGTCTTTACCACCAATTTCCAAAATTTGAGTTGCTATTAAGACATCTTTATTTATAATGCTTACCTCTGTTTTTTCATCTCCGATATTGATTATTGCACCTTGTAACTCTTCCATATCATCGGTTCTAAACTCATTATAATCACCCAAAGAGTTAAATGATATATCAGAGACTTTTATTCCCATATTATCTAAAAGTGACACAATTGCATAAACATTTTTCTTTGGAGCTAAAGATAATACACTTTTAATTGTTAATCTAGATGCTTGTATATTTTTAGGGTCTTTTACTACATCTGTTTCGTTTATTATATACTCAACAGGCATTATTGATATTAATTCTTTATTAGCGGGAACTTTGTTATAAACAGATGCTTGTAATGCTCTAACAATATCTTCTCCATTGATAAGTCCATTTTCTCTTGTTATACTTGTATATCCTTCACTTAATTCAAATTCAGCATAATATGCCGGAACACAAACAATTACATTTTTAATTTTTATTTCTAATATTTCTTCACATCTTTTAAATGCTTCTTCCAAACTTTGAAAAGCAAGTTCTGGATTTACTATTATTCCCTTTTTTACTCCTTTGCTTTTTACTTCTGAACAAGCCAAAACATTTAATCTTTTATTATACATTTCTGCAACCACTAATTTGAGTGTATCACTGCCAATATCTAAACTTGTAATTATTTGCTTCATTATATCCTCTTTTATTACTAATATTAGTATATCAAAATATAAGCTAAAATGGAATAATATATTTCAAAACAGAACTAATCTTTTATTTCAAAATAATTTCCACTATCTAAATAAAGAACCCCTTTATGCCCTTCTAATTCACACTTTATATCATTATATTTATTTAATCTTTCCATTTTAGTTAGAGTAATATAAACCATATTTGTATCCGCCATATACAAAATAAACCTATCTTCATCATAAGTAGTAGGACTATACTCTATTTCACTTATTTTAATTAAAACATCATTACTCAATTTAGCAAGTTTAGCATTCAATTTATCAAGTTTATCATCCGGAACATAGTTAATTAAAACAGGTACTCCTTTGTATTCTTTTTCAAAATTTATAGATTTACCATTACTTAATATATAAGTATTATTACTTCTCATTTTATATAATATTTTATTTTCTTCTATATTAATTTCTATTACATATCCAAATTTCTTTCTTACACCACAGTCATCTACTAGTTTTATTTTTTTTATTCTTTTACATATAGCCGAATTACTTGTCTTTATAAATGAAGGATATTTTTCTAATTTTGCACTTTCTATTATTTCTTCATCAGATAAATAGTTATTATTTAGCACTATTATATTTTTTATTGGAGACTTATATAATTTTAAAAAAGCTGCAACTATTATATACAAAAAAAGCATGATTACTAAAAATTTTAATATGTTAAACCTTTTTTTCTTTACTTTTTTTGTTTCCATAAAATTCTCCTACTTATTTTTAATTATTTCTTCATACATGATTGTACTAGAATTTAATTTAGGAATAAATTCTAATTTTTCTTTTATTCTTTTATTTTCTTCCTTATTGTCAAGTATCTTCTTAACATTTTCCAATAGCACCTCTTTTGTCAAATTATCTTGTTCTATCATTATACTAACACCCATATCTTTTAAACTAAGAGCATTATAATATTGATGGTTATTAGCAACATAAGGACTAGGTATTAAAATAGATGGTATATTAGTCGCAATTATCTCACTTATTGTTGAAGCACCAGCTCTAGAAATGATTAAATCTGAATCTTTCATCAATCCAGGTAAGTCATTATAAAATGACATAATCTTAACATTTGATGAAACTATTAAATTGTTGCTTAAAGCGTTGTATTGACGTCTACCGGTCAAAAATAATATTTCTTTATCCGATTCATTAAAAGTTCTTAAAAATTCTAGTAATTTTTCATTCATAGCCTTACTGCCTTCACTGCCCATTACTATTAATATTAATTTTTTATTTCTGTCAAATCCTAGTTCTGTTTTATTATGCTTTCTAATTTTTTTAGCTCTTTCTAAGCAAGGATTTCCAGAATATATAATCTTTTTCTCTTTAAAATATTTTTTACTTTCTTCAAAAGATATAAATATTTTTCTAGAATACATACTTAATAATTTATTTGACTTACCCGGAATTACATTTTGCTCATGTAAAAATACAGGTATTTTATTTTTGTGTGCAGCAAGTATGACTGGAAAAGTAACATAGCCGCCAAACCCAACAACTACATCAGGTTTAAAATCTTTAATTATTTGTTTGCTTTTTTTAACAGCACTAAATATATCTTTTATATTTTTAGTGTCTTTTATTAAATTCTTTTTTAATCCGTGAACCTCTAATCCTTCATATGGTATACCAAGTTTAGGTACAATTTCACTTTCCATCCTGTCGGTTGTCCCAACATATAAATATTTATTTTTAGGATCTTCTTTGATTTTTTCTATTAGTGATAATGCAGGAAAAATATGTCCACCCGTTCCACCTGCTACTATTAAAAATCTCATATAAAATTTCTCCTCCATTATATTATACTAAAAACTAATGCTAAAGGGTAGCATTAGTTTTGAATTTTACTTTAAAGTTCTATATCTATACATGATTTTAGTTTGAATTTTTATCTTAGAATCTTTTTTTAATTCTTCTAATGTTTTACCAACTTTGGCCTCAAATTCTACAAGTGGTAACCATTCTTCTAATTTTAAAGTATTTGGATCAATATACGATTTCCTAATTCTAATAAGCTTCTGGGTTTTAACTTCTCTCGTTGTAGTTGCAGTTAATTTTGTATCACCAAACTCACTCCATTCACCCCATCTAGCAGTTGATTTATCCATTTCCCAACCACTACCTGGAGATTTTGCTAAATATTCTCCATCATTATAATATTCTTTTGCACCAGAAGTAAGCTTATACCATCTCCAACCATACACTTTTCCTTGATACATAGTAACGCTTCTACAATTAGTCGAATTTGTTCCACTTGGACAACTTCCTATTGTAGAAGTTCCATTCCAATTTGTAACATAACTAGATGTTTTACTATAACCAGTTCCCCTGTTTCCTAAAGCTGCAAACTCTGCATCAGTAAAATATCCTGCTTCATTTATATTTGTAGTTTGATAGCCAGATGAATTTAAATAATAAGTAATTGGGCTTGGACTACTCCATTTTGTACAAGTAGTAGTACCTGTTGCTTCAGAAGTATAGCCTGAAGGACAACTCGTATATGTAGTACCGCTATTATAATAAGTCTTCGTCATAATTGGAGTAGATGAAACTAATGTATATCCATCACAAGAAGTTTGATTGTAAAGATAATTTATATATTTGTAACTATATTTTTCATATGCTGTTTCTGCTCTAGCCCAATTATAATTAGTATAGCAGGTGTCTATTGTTCCACCTTTTAAATTAACATAATTAGTTGCGGAAGAACTGCTGTTATAATATATATACTTAGTTAAAGAACCGTTTTTTGAATTCCATTTGCAATTATTAATACTTACTCCCCCTGCATTGTATCCGTATTGTGAATTTGTTAAAAGATCTTTAAAAACTGAAATTTCGCATGTCCATTTACTATAATTTGTAGCTGTTTTCGCTTCCAATGTACAGTCATCGTAAAGTATTCCATTCTTTATAAAACTAAATTCAAAATGATAAGTCCACAGGCTTGCTGCGCATCCTACTGCTTCGCAGTTCGAACCACCAGCTGTTTGGCAAGCAGTAACAGCTGTACTTGAAGAATCGTAGATACAACTTTGACTTTCAATTTGCTGAGAACAAGTATAATTAGTGCCTGTTTGTACATTAGTATAGCATTTATATAAAGGTGAAGTTGTAATGCATTCTTTTTCTGGCGTAACTGCTTTTGAATAACTGTATCTCGGTGTACCTGTTTGATATCCATTAACGGTAACTACATCATACGTTTTTCCTGATAAAGCAGATTTTAAAGCTGCTTCACTAGAATATGCCGAAGTTGTTTCTATTACTTTCTTAGATGATTCTAATTTCGAATATCCATTTGCAGGAGCAGTTGCATAATAAGCATTATCTCCTCCATAATATGTTGCATTTGAACTCACCTTATACCATTTAAATGCTCCATCTCTATAACTATATTGAGTTTTTTCTTCTGTTTCGGTGTCTATTACTTCTACATTGCTAGGCAAAGTCGGCTCCGATATTTTAGTTGAATCCAATGCCCAATCACTCCAATTGCTATATTTGGCATCTGACGTTCCATAATTGTAATACTTTATGAATTCCACTTGCATCTTAGTTCCAACTATATTTGGTAAATCTTCATTCCAATCAGTCCAGTCTGCATACAAAGAAGATGTTGAACATGTCCCACATGTTACATCATTACTATAATAATATTTACCGGAAATATTAGTTACACTTACTTTGCCACCACAAGTTGTCCCTATTTCTTCTAAATCAGATAAACTAATAAACCCCCCCATTATTAGTTCGTTTATTGATGCTGATCTTATTTCGTAGTTCTGCGGTAAATTATCCGCAAAATATTCTGCAGCTTTTAATGTTAATTGATTATCAAATTTTTTACATGCCAAACTTGAATCGGTTTTTATTGGGCCTTCACACGCAACTATAAAATATAAAATTACCAAAATAAATACAGCAATTGTTATTATCATTTTTGTTGTTTTACTCATATGAATTCCTCCATCTCTATTCTCACTTTATATTGTACTATATATTTTTTATAATTTCTACTGTTTTTAAGAAAATTAATTTTTAAAGATTAGAATCTTTAAAAACAATAAATTTACTTATTAAATAATTACCTACAATGATAAATAACTGTACTATTAATTTTGATATTTTATCATTAATTTGGAGTTGGCTAACAAATAAGTACATAAAAAACATGTCTAAAAATAATGTAAAAATTCTAGAAGTATAAAATTTTATGCCTTCTAAAAATAACTTTTTATTTTTACTTTTAAATACAACTATTCTATTTGCAAAATATGCAAAAGTAACAGATAATATCCACGATATTATATTAGCAACTTGTAATTCAATTTTATTATTAGGATTTAATAAAGTAAATGTTAATATATAATATGATGTTAAACTTACAATAGTAGTAAGCACTCCTATTATTAGATAATTTGATATTTCTTCATATTTTTTATATATTTTTCTAATCATGTATAAAGTATATCAAAATAGAACTCATAAAACAAATAAAAATATTAGCCTTTTAAACTAATATTTTTATGCTATTATTCTAATTCTATATTTCCGTCTGCAATAGGTAAATTTTCATAGTTTGCATCAGTAAAAGTAAAGTTTCTTGACACAGCTTCTGCATTTTGTATCTCTACTACTAAAGTTTCTTCAGCTAACGATATGGTCTTAAGTGTTGAATCAAATTCATGTTCTGCATCAGATACAGTTTGCTTATAATATATGCTTGGCGCATTTTCTGCCGCAAAGGGAACTGAATTAAATACTGCATTTCCATCTTCATTTGAAGTAATCTCTTCACCATAATTATTGCCTTCTGCATCACATCTTGCAAATTTTGCTCCTACAACTGGAACGCCAGCATCTGTCCCATCATCTGAGACATGCAATGTTAAAGTTCCTGTAGCAGCAATTGTAAAACTATATTCATTTACTCCTTCAGTAATTTCTTGTTCTGCAGGAGTAATACTTGTATCATCATACCCACTAGTTTGTGATGTTACTGTATATGTAGCATTTGTTAGCCCTAAACTTCCTACACCATTCGTAATAGGGACTACGTGTTTTGCCATAATATTATTTTTCCTTTCATTATTGGTAGACCATTATAATTTTGGTCTGTTATTCTAATAGTAATTGGATGTAATCTTTTAAAAATTGGTTTAGTAAAAATAAAATATAGTTTATTCATTTCACTCTTTCCTATATATATTTTTTTAATAATTTTATAAGGAAATAGTGATTTAGACGTTATTATAATTTTATATAATTTACCACATCGTAAACAGCACTTTAGATAGCCATACTCATCAGTATTACTATTTAAAACCAATTCATTATAAGCATTGTATATTTTCACATCATACACATGACCATCAATATTATTGCTTATTAAACATTTTATAATTAAATTTTTATTATCAATTTTCATACACCAATCACAATAATAATATATGCAAACTTTTACATAATTTTAAATTAATTTGACCATTTATTGAAAAAAACATAAGCAAAATAAAAGAAGCATTAATCTTCTTTTATTATGTTTTTACTGCATATATATGTGGCTAAAAAATATCCTCCATATATCACTATTATAAACAAAGTTGTTATAACTATATTTTTCGTTATATCTATAGATCCAAATATTTGAATTAATTTAGTTAATTCTTTTAATCCAAAAAACGAATGAATAATTGCTACTGCAAGAGGAGTCAAAAATGCTATCCCTATTTGAGTAAATAAAGCTTTCTTAATCATTGTTTCGTTTGTTCCTAATTGCCTCAATATTCTAAATCTATCTCTATTGTCACTAGATTCTGATAATTGTCCTATTGCTAAAACTGTTGCACTGCTTATTGAAAATACTATTCCCAAATATAAGCCTACAAAAGTAAAAATTGCATTGATTCCTATACTGGAATTTTTCATTTCTTCTTTTGTTTGAATGCTATATGAAGCGCCATGATTTATAATTTCTTTTTGAAATTCAATATCAAATTTTTCTATATTGTCATGTTTCGTATAATTACCTATGATGCTTGAACTTCTTAACTCAAAATTTTCTATTATAGAATCATCCACAATAACAGTCCCATAATTATTAGCAGTAGTGAAATTTGCAAAACCAATGGAAACTATTTCTTTGCTGGCCGGTTTTAATTTTATATTATTTAATACTATTTCATTACCGCTTTCATACTGTTCTTTATAAAATTCTTGTGCAGTATTCAAATTAGCAGTTAATAAATATTCATTTTCTTTTAAATCTATTTGCTTTTCTCCATATAGTTTTAATACATTATTATAATCACTTTCAGACATAATTGGCATTTCATCTTCAGTATTTAAACCTTCTCCGTATTCCTTAATTATTTCTTTTTTCTTTTTTTCACTAATTAAAGTACTCATATTTAAATCTTTTGACTGGTATATATCATAATATGCATATTCTTTTACATTATTTTTAAAATAATCTTCTTTAGGCATTTTATATAAATCTGTTTCTATCTTTTCAAATTTACATTGTAAGTTCTCTTGTACTACACAATTAGATGTAGTTTGCAAAATAGTAAAATCCGTTTTGTTATTATTTGTTATATCTTTATTGTAAACACTAGATAAAGATATAGAACCTGATAATATGCCAATTGTTAATAATAACATTAGAGATATTATAGTAGTTGATATTACTGTCGTATTAATTTTATTATTTACTTGCTTGAGTATAAACATATTTAAATTTTTATAATATATATGTTTAATTTTCTCAAATATTTTTAAAAAGAACCCCGCAGCAGAAAAGAAAAGCAAAAACGTTCCTACTACTCCAGCTATTATCATATATAGCATTCTATTATTCATTGTCACTAATGCACCATCAAACAATTCTTTATATGCATAGCACAAAGATGCTATTGATAATATAAACGCAATTATTATGACATATTTATTTCTAAATTTTATTTTTTCATTCTTTTTATTAGCATTTAATAAATCTATTAATTTATATCTTGATATTGCTATAATGTTAAGCATCATTACAAATAGAAATATTATTCCAAAATATATAATTGTTTTAATAAGTGCGGAACTGGAAAATACAAAAATAAAATGTTCCATATTTATTTCAAACAATTTTGTGGTAAATACAGATAAGAATTGAGATAGTACTACTCCCGCTAAAAGACCTGTCACTAAAGATATAATACCTACTAATAATGTTTCAATAACTAATACCATTGATACTTTTGCTTTACTCATTCCTAATGTTAAATATAATCCAAATTCTTTTTTTCTTCTTTTTATTAAAAAATTATTTGAATATACTATTAAAAATCCTAAAATTATAGA
>CAZLNV010000004.1:0-43321 GCA_964561095.1 uncultured Muribaculaceae bacterium
AGCTCTGGGATTATAGAAAAGGTCTATAATCAATCTAATGCAATGCATAAATTAGGAATACATTATAAAACATATATTTTATTCAAAAAAGAGGAAGAGGAAGATGTAAAAATTTTTCCAAAAGTGGATTATATTGAATTTGTACCCTTATCTTTTTTTAAAAAAGAAAGAACACTTATAAAAAATTATATAGTTATACAAAAAATTTACAAAGAATATTGCAAAATTTGCGAAAGAGAAAAAAGTAACTATGATTATATATATGTTAGATTTAATGCTTTATATTTGGGCTTTGTTTATTTTGTAGAAAAATTTAAAAATAAAATTATTTTTGAGCACAATAGTATTGAAATTTCAGAATATAAGGCGAATAAATCAACTATTAAAGTAATAAATTCAAAAATTTTTGATAAATTTACTCGTAGAAAAGCAGCTGGATATGTTTGCGTAACAAAAGAAATATATGATTATCAAAAGAAATTGTATAATGATAAAAAAGGAATAATAATTACTAATGGAATTAATGTAAGATCTTTTAAATTTAGAAACATACCCAAATATGATATGAAAAATATTAATCTAATATTTGTTGGAAATATTAGATATTGGCATGGTTTAGAAAGAATCATTGAGTCTTTAAAAAATTATAAAGGTAAAATTAAAATATCCTTTAATATTTGCGGTTTAGTAAACCAAGATGATGATTTTTTAACTCCTTTGGTAGAGAATGTTAATAAGGAAAATAAAAACGTTAACATTAAGCTACTGGGTTATAAATTTAAAGAAGAAATGAATTCATTATATGATAAAGCGCATCTTGCAGTAGGATGTCTCGGGGGATACAAGAAAAATATAGAGTATGCCAGTGTTTTAAAAAATAGAGAGTATTTTTCAAGGGGAATACCAATTATTTTTTCAGAAATAGATGAAGATATTTGTGTAAAAGAAAATGAAGGGTTATATTTAAAAGTTCCTAATAACGATAGTAAAATTGATTTTAATAGAATTATAGAATTTATAGATGATTTTTACAAAGATCCAATAAAAAACAGTAAAAAAATAAGAGAATTTGCTGAAAAAAAATTGGATTATGAATCAAAAATTACAAAATTGAAGGTGCTTATAGATGAAATGGATAAATAAACATAGAGGAATAATAAATATAATATTATTATCTTTAATCATAATATATAATTTATTTTTTGATTGTATAAGTATAAATTATGATTATACTTTAATATTTTTACTTTTTGCATTTAATATTGATAGATTATTTTTGTTTTTCAAAAAAAATTTGCTTATTTCCATATTATTTATTTTATTTGGAATTTTAAATATATTTCAAGTAATATTTTATTCAAATATTATCGGAGTATATGATTTTATTTATAGTTCTAGATTTTTGTTTTTAACAATATTTCCTCTTATATTATTAATCACTATTGATTCACTTGGTTTATCAAAGAAAGAGATTAATATAGTTAAAAGTGTATTTGCTGGGTGTTTAATAGTTTTAATAGTGTATGGTTTTATAACATATATATTTGATATAAACCTGTATGAAGCAGGTATGCACGTTTTAAATGGGGGAAAAGGCAGAGTTGTTAGCTTTTTTACAAATCCTAATGGTTATGGTTTGTTTTTATTATTTTCTTTTATATATTTTTTATTTTGTGAAAACATAAATAAACTATTTAAATGGATAATGGTAAGTTTGATTGTAGCTTCTATATGTTTAACATTTGGAAGAACTGTATATTTTTTTATGATACTAACTATATTTGTATACATTGTATATAATATTATAAAAAAAGGAAATAAGGAAAAGTATAAAAATATAATTCTAATCGTAACAATATCTTTATTAAGTTTATATATGCCAAATAATAACTATTATTTCATTTCATTAACATATAAATTTGATCAAGCTACTAATTTGGAAATTACAAAGCCAGTTTATAAAATTGTTGATACTATTGTTTTGCTAGATTATGATACACCTAGTGAAAAATTATATAATAATATTATTAGAACTGAAGGTAATGTAAATAGTTCAACTTCTACTAGAAAGTTATTTAAAAGTTTTGCTTTAAAAATATACAAAAAAAATAAATATACTGGAGTTGGATTTAACAATTATTTTGATTTGATGGACAAAGAAATGAAAGAAAGCGGAATTAATTATGTTGATGGTCATTTACCCCATAATTTTTATGTTTTGCTGCTGGTATCTACCGGAATAGTAGGAACTATAATTTTCGGTATTATACTTGTATACTTTGGATATTATATATTCAAAAATAAAAAGTTACTTGGGCTTTATATTTATATAATATATTTATTATCAAATACACAAGGAGACTTTATGTTAGGAACATATTTTGTTTATATCATAATTGCATTAACGGTGAATATGGAGTATAATAAATTTGTAGTAAAGGAGAGAATTAAATGAAATATGCATTAATAGGGTGTGGAAGAATATCACCAAATCACATAAGTGCTGCTATTAATAATGACCTAGAATTAGTGGCTTTTTGTGATCTTGCACCAGAAAGAATCAAAGAAAAAAAGGAAATGTTTAAAGATGAAACAACTAATGTAAAGGAATATACTGACTATAAAAAAATGTTAGAGGAAGTTCATCCGGAGTTGGTGGCTATAGCTACTGAGAGTGGAGAACACGCTAAAATTGCAATAGATGTTTTAAATAGTGGGGCTAATGTAATAATTGAAAAACCAATTGCTTTATCATTAGAAGATGCAGATAAAATAATTAAAACTGCTGAGGAAAAGAACTTAAAAGTTTGCGCTTGTCATCAAAATAGATTTAATAAAACTATTCAAAAGATGAGAGTTGCTTTAGAAAACGGATCTTTTGGAAAACTATATTGTGGAAATGCTAATATTTTGTGGAATAGAAATCAGGATTATTACGATCAAGCAAAATGGAGAGGTACTTGGGCACAGGATGGTGGCTCATTAATGAATCAATGTATTCATAATATAGATTTGTTACGTTGGATGATGGGAGATGAGATCGAGGAAGTTTATGCTTATACCGATAATCTAAATCACCCATATATTGAGGCAGAAGATTTTGGACTTGCTTTAATAAGGTTCAAAAATGGTAGTTATGGAACCCTTCAAGGGACAACTAATGTATATCCTAAAAATTTAGAGGAAACATTATATTTATTTGGCTCATCTGGAACAGCAAAAGCAGGGGGAAGTTCTGTTAACAAAATGGAAGTTTGGAGATTTGATGATGAACAAGAAAATGAAGAAGATGTTAAAAGAGAATTTTCTGAAGAGCATAAAAATGTATATGGGTTAGGGCACACACCATTATACAAAGATATGATTGAATCAATTATTGAAAATAGAAAACCATATGTTGATGGTTATGCCGGAAAAAGAGCGTTGGAATTAGTTTTAGCTGTATATTTATCAGCCGCTAGCGGAAAAGTTGTAAAATTGCCTCTTGAAAGTTGTTCAACAATGGATTTTGTTGGCAGATTTAATTAAGTATTAATTAAGTGTTTATATTTTAATTATAAACACTTTTTTTTATTAATATCTTTAAAATATTTATATCTTATGTTAAAATATAATATAGAGGATAGATAATATTATGGATAAAACAACACTAATATTTATATTGGGTGGAATTTTACTATTAGGGTTAACAGTAATCATAGTAACATTAGTTTTAATGCGCTCTAAAAAGAAAGAAAAATTAAAAGAAGAAATAAATAATTTAGAAATGGAAAAGAATTTGATAATATCTCCGGATATATTAAGCGAGCTTGCTCAAGTTGAAGCATTAATAAATAATGAATATTTAAAGAAAAAGTTTGAAGATTGGACAAAAAGATTTGAAAATATTAAAAATAATGAGATTTCAAAATTAACGGATAAAATATTAGAATTGGAAATGCTACTTGATAATAATAATTTTAAAGAATTAGATAATTTACTTCCAAAATACGAATTAGAAATTTATTATTTAAAAACTAAAATGGAATTTTTAACAGAAGAGATAAGAGAAATAACTTTATCAGAAAAAAGAAACAGAGAATTAATTACTAAGTTAAAAACAATATATAGAGAAATAATAAATAAATATAATAAGTCTAAAAATGAATATAAGGATATTGCTGAAACTATTGAATTACAATTTGAAAATATAGATAAACTATTGGGAGCTTTTGAATCTGCAATGGATAAAAAAGAGTATGAAAATATTGGAAAAATAGTGAGAGCGATAACAAATTTAATTCAAAACATAAAAATGGTTATTGATGAAGCACCAACAATTATATTTATGGGAAGTGTTGTGATTCCCAAAAAGATTAATGAAATAAAGAATATTTATAGAAAAATGACTAAAGATGGGTATAATCTCGAATATCTTAATATTGATTATAATATAGAAGAAGCAAGCAAAAAATTAAATGATATTTTAGATAAACTAAAAGTATTAAACTTGGAAGATTCTATTTTTGAGCTTAAGACAATGCTTGATTATTTTGAATCGTTATATTCTGATTTTGAAAAAGAAAAAACTAGTAAAAAATTATATGAACAAAATATATTTTTGATAAATGATAAAATATCAAGAATGTTTAAATTGATTAAAAATTTATATTTAGAAATAAGTGATCTTAAATCATCTTATGATTTAAGTGATGATGAATTAAAACTGGTAGAGGGAATTAGAAAGGAATTGATAACATTAAGAGATGAATATAAATTGCTTTCTGATAGGACTCAAGCAAAAATTATACCTTTTTCAAAATTGTATAGTAGTTGTGAATTTTTGCTAGTTAAAATTGCAACTATAGAAGATAACTTGGAAACTACATTAAGAAATTTAGAAAGTTTAAAGGAAGACGAAATAAGAGCAAGAGAACAATTGGTGGAAATTAGAGAAATATTAAAGTCCTCAAAAAGGAGAGTTAAGGAATTTAAGTTGCCTTTAATTCCTAAGAAATATTATGTAGAATTAGAAGAAGCTGCGGATGCGGTTGGCGAGATTATTAAAGAATTAGAGCATAAGCCTATTTCAATAAAAACATTAAATACGAGAGTTGATACGGCGAGGGATTTAGCATTAAAACTATACAATACATGTAATGAAACATACAAGACAGCTTCAATGGCTGAAATGTCTATTGTTTATGGAAATAGATATAGAAGTAGTTACAAAGAAATTGATAATGGACTAATAAAAGCAGAAAAAGAGTTTCAAAAAGGAAATTACAAAGAATCTTTAGAAATAGCAATAAATACTTTAAATTTAGTTGAACCAGGAATTCATAAGAAACTCATGAATTCGTATGCTGAGTAGGGGGAAATATGCCAAAGAAGAAAATAAGAAAAGAAGAACCAAAGAAAAGCTTTCAATATACTAAAGAACTTGAAGGATTATTTTTAATACTTGTAGGTATAATAGGCTTTGGAAATTTTGGTATTGTCGGAGAAATAGTTAAAAAATTTGCAATATTTATGTTTGGTAATTGGTATGTGGTATTATTGTTTTTATCATTGCTATTGGGTTCATATTTAATTGCTAAAAGAAAAGGACCAAATCCTTTTTCAGCGAGACTTATAGGGCTATATACAATTTTAATAGCAATATTATTGTTTTCCCATTTAGGTTACATTGAAACTTCAAATCTAAAAGGACAAGATATACTTAGAACTACTGTTGATAATATAATGTTAGCTTCTGAAGATATTGGAGAATTAAGAAATACTGGCGGAGGAATTATTGGTGCGTTATTTAGTTGGATATTTGTAAAATTATTTGATGTTGAGGGTACCAAAATAGTCGTAATAGTTTTAGCAGTATTTGGATTAATTATGTTATTTGATTTAAATTTATCAAATATATTTGGGTTTATTTTAAAACCATTTAAAAATCTTAAATTGAAGAAACGTGAAAAAGAACAAATAAAGTTAGAAGATATTGAAAATGAACAAAATGAAACTCCCGAAGAAATTGATAAAAGAATTGTCATCACCAGTATGGATGATTTGAAAACTCATGAAAATCCAATTAGTTATGAAGAATCAAAACATACTGAACAGTTAGAAATGTCATCTGATGAAAAACCTTATATTCTACCGTCTATTGATCTTTTAGACGCCGGCAAAAAGGTTGGCAAAATAAATTCAACAGAATTTATTACTTCTAATACAAAAATTATTGAAAGAGTATTAAAAGATTTTGGAATAACAGGTAAAGTTGTGGAAGTTCATGGTGGACCAGCAGTTACTCAGTTCGAAGTAGAGCTAAGTCCTGGAACAAAAGTTAGTAAAGTGCTAAGTATTAATAGAGAAATAGCTTTAGCTTTAGCAGCTAAAGAAGTTAGAATACAAGCACCAATTCCAGGAAAAAACACAATTGGACTTGAGATACCAAATGCAGTTTTATGTCCAGTTGCAATGAAAGATATTTTGCTTGATATGCCTAAAAAATATGCTAATAGTAAGTTAGTTGCCCCACTTGGAATGGATATAATGGGACAAAGTGAATTTGTTGAAATTAATAAAACGCCTCATATGTTAATAGCGGGTGCTACAGGTAGTGGTAAGAGTGTATGCATAAACAATATAATTACTACGATACTTTTAAGAACTACACCAGATGAGGTAAAATTAGTTTTGGTGGATCCAAAAAAAGTTGAATTAAATATATATGATGCAGTACCACATTTATTAACTCCTGTTGTAACTGAACCTAAAAAGGCAGCAGTAGCTTTACAAAAAATTGTTACTGAAATGGAATATAGATATGATATATTTAATGAATCATTGACTAAAAATTTGGAAACATATAATGAATATGTTGAAAAGTGGAATAAAAAAAATCCTAGTGACTTAAAGAAAAAGCTTCCTTACATTTTAGTAATTATTGATGAGTTAGCCGATTTAATGCTAGTTGCTCAAAAAGAAGTTGAAGAATCAATAACTAGAATTACACAATTAGCAAGAGCGGCAGGTATTCATTTAATAGTTGCTACTCAAAGACCATCAACAGATGTAATTACTGGATTAATTAAATCAAATATACCTACAAGATTATCATTTGCAGTGTCTTCGAGTATCGACTCAAGAACTATATTAGATTCTACTGGAGCTGAAAAACTTCTTGGAAAAGGAGATATGTTATTTTGGCCAATGGGTGCAGTAGCTCCTACACGTATTCAAGGGAGTATGCTTACTGATGAGGAAATAGGTAGGGTAGTTGCAGCAGTAAAAAGAAATACAAAACCTATTTACGATGAAAGAATGTTAAATTTAGAAAAACATGAAAATACTTCTACTACTTCATCTTTTGAAGGAAGAGAAGAAAGTGATGATCCGTTATATGATGAAATACTTGAGTTTGCTATTAAATTAGGTAAAATAAGTGCATCGTTAATTCAAAGAAAATATCATTTGGGTTATAATAGAGCTGCACGTATAATTGATTTAATGGAAGAAAGAGGCGTGGTTGGTTCACAAAACGGATCTAAACCAAGAGATGTATTAATAAAGTTAGAATCAACTGAAAATGATTAGGAGGAATATATGCCTACACCACATATAAATGCTTTAGAAGAAGATATTGCGCCAATAGTGTTAATGCCAGGGGATCCAAAGAGAAGTGAATTTATAGCAAAAAACTTTTTAGTTGCTCCCAGACTAGTTAATACTTTAAGGGGTGCGACAGCTTATACAGGATATTATAAAAATGTAAGAGTTACAATATTTCCAAGTGGTATGGGAATACCATCTATGGGAATCTATTCTCATGAATTGTTTGACAATTATGGAGTAGATTTAATAATTAGAGTTGGCACAGCCGGCTCTTATGTTAAAGATTTACAACTATATGATATAATGCTTGTAACTAGTTCATATAGTAATACAATATTTGATGAAGAGACATTAAACAAATCAATGGATAATATTAATTCTAGTATTGATATTAATACTAAAATTATGGAATCTGCTGTTTCTTTAGGAATCGATTTGAAAAGTGGCAGAGTTCATACGTCTGATGCATTTTATGGCGTAGATAAAAGTGCTCAAAACAATGCTATAAAAAATGAATGTATAGCTGTAGATATGGAAACTTTTGCTTTACTTCTTAATGCTAAAAAATTTCATAAAAGAGCCACTTCTGTTTTAACAATATCGGATGAGTTATATTCAGATAAAAAAATGAGTGGGAAAGAAAGAGAAGTTAAGCTTAATTCAATGATTACATTAGTTTTAGAATCTATTATTAAATTAAGAAAATAGGGAATAATAATTTTTAGGAGGCAGTATGAAATATGAAAAAATAACAAGAAAAAATTATAATATTCACTTTATTAATACTTGTAGATTTAAAACAGTATCTATAGATATAACATTTTCTAATAAATTTGATAAAGAAGATGTTCCATTTTTAAGTTTACTCATAAAGATGCTTACAAGTTCAACAAAAAAGTACAATACACTTCAAGCATTAGCAGTTCAAGGAGAAAACCTGTATGGAGCAGAAATATCTTCTTTTTTTAATATATCTGGAGATATGGAAAATGTAGGCGTATCACTAGAATTTTTAAATCCTAAATATACAAGTCCTGAAATGGTGGAGGAAAGTGTAAAATTTTTAAATGAAGTTCTATTTAATCCCAATATGATTAATAATGAGTTTAAAGAAGAAATTTTTAATATCAATAAGAATAATGTAATTAATAGTATAAAGATTATTAAAGATAATCCATATTCTTATGCTTTAATAAATTTTAAAAAAGAAATGTACAAAAATACTTCATATGGGTATCATTTGTTTAATAATATAAAAAAAATAGAAGAGGTTACTAGTAAAAATTTGTATAAATTTTATTTAAATATTTTAAAAATGTTTAGGATAGATATTTTTGTAGTAGGTGACATTTCAGATGAACATGAATTTATTAAGTTAATTGATAAAATGTTTAAAAGTATTGATAACAAATTTAATGGAGAATTAACTTATGAATTAGATTACTCATTAGGTAATAAAAAAATAATAAAGGAGACTGGTGAGTTTAGTCAATCACAATTATTTATAGGTTATAGTTTCAAAGATTTAACAGAGTTTGAAAAAAATTATGTTTTAACTTTTTATAATTCTATTTTAGGAGGAATTAATAATTCTATACTATTTACTGAAGTAAGAGAGAAAAATTCACTATGTTATTCAGTAAGTTCTAGCATCACTAAAAATCCTTATAGTATTAGAGTTGAAACTGAAATAGACAAATCAAATTATAAAAAAGCAATTATGCTAATAGATAAAGCAATTAAGATGATGAGTGATGAAAAAAAGATTAGTAAATTATTTTCTTCTGCTAAGGAAAACATAAGCACTGCATTAAATATGTTTTATGATAATAAAAGTTCTATGGTAGAATATTATTATCGAAAAGAGTTTGCAACCGAAGATGATATTGAAACTAAGCGTCAAAATTATATGAAGATAACTACAAAAGATGTAACTAATTTGAATAAAAAAATAGTAAAAAATATTACTTATTTTTTGGAAGGAGTAAAAAGTACTAATGAAGAAAATAGTATTTAGCAATATAGATGAGCATCTATATAAAGAAACATTAAAAAATGGTGTCGATGTTTATTTATATCCTACCAATAAAACAAAAAATTTTTATATAACAATAAGTGTTAAATATGGAGCAGGTGTTAAAGAGTATTCAATTGATGGAGAAAATAAGAAAATAACACCTGGGACAGCACATTTTTTAGAACACAAAATAATGAATTTTACTAATAGAAAAAGCGCATTAAAAATAATGAATGAATTGGGTTTATTTGCAAATGCGTATACATCATATGAATTAACAAATTATAATATATTTGGTTCAAAAGATCCTATTTCCTCATTAAAACTATTATTGGATATGTTCTATAATCCTATAATAACTGCCACTAACGTTGAAAGTGAAAAAGGAATTATTAGTGAAGAATATAAAATGTATAATGATAATCCGGCATTTAGAATAAGTAAGCAAATATCAAAAAACATATTAAAAAATTCATTTTTGAATGATATTCTAGTGGGTAATCTTAACGAAATAAATAGTATCAATAAAAATAATTTGTTAGAGATATATAAGACATTTTATAATACATATAATACATTTATAACCATAACAGGAAATTTTGATTTAGAAAAAATAGTAGATTTTTTGAATGACTATATGAAAATGATTAAACCATCTAAAGTTAAAAACATTAAAATAAAGCATAAAAAAGAAATAAGAGAAGTTTTAGTTCCATATATGGAAATAGATGAGAGTATTACGATACCTAAAGTTATTTATTCTCTTAAGATAAATAAAAAAGATTTAAAAATTAAAAATATAATTTTGAAAAGATATTATTTAAACTTTATTTTTTCTTCATTATTTAGTAATACTTCAGATATTTATGAGAAGTATAAAAGAAATAGGCTAATAGAAGCAATGGGCACAAGCATTACTGACACAGAAGAAAATTATTTAATGAGCTTAACTGCAGTAACAGAAAAACCAGATGAATTGATTTCAAAGTTAAAAGAAGATTTAAAGACTCCATATATTAATAAAGAAACATTTGAAAGAAAGAAAAAAATGTTTGTAAATAATTTAGTGCTGGGTTTTGAAAATATAGAAGATGTAGAATTTCTTATTACCAATAATGTTGTAAGAGTTGGTAGAATAATAAATGATTCTTACAATATTTTATATAACATGAGCTATGATGAATTTTTAACAATGTTAAAAGCAATTGATTTTGACAATTCATCAATTTTAAAAGTTATGCCAAAAAAATAAACTTTTTAAAAAGTTTATTTTTATATTAATTTTTGTTTATTCTTAAGAATTAAGTAAACTCCAATGCCTAATGCAGAAATTGCAATAAAGGGTATTACTATGTTAATTGCCCCGGTTTTTTGGTTCTTTAGATCATTAAATAGTTCGATAGTTACTGTTGGGGTATCTGTTGAAATCGTAAATTCATATCTATCATTTAATTTAACATATCCATTAGGAGC
Source organism: uncultured Muribaculaceae bacterium (assembly GCA_964561095.1). Taxonomy (GTDB): domain Bacteria; phylum Bacillota_I; class Bacilli_A; order RF39; family UBA660; genus CAZLNV01. The sequence goes on from CAZLNV010000004.1 coordinate 11,081, forward strand.
TTCCATTTCTAATAAGTAATAATTTCCGTCCGGAATATTGGAAACATATATTTCTCCATTTTCATCTGTTGTTCCTTCATAATATAATGTTTCATCCTCATTATAGACGTTTATTTTTACATTAGGAATTATATCATTTGTTTCAGTAGTTCTTTTAATTATCTTTAGTAGTCTATCTACCCGTAAAGTGTTTGTGATAGTAATATCATCTATTAGTTGTTCTTCATTAATTTCTAATCTATATACTGTATCTGGGTTAAAATCATATCCTTCCAAAGTTGCAGTTTCTTTAGCGTATAAAATTGTATTAATTGCCAAATTTGGAATAACGATTTCTCCGTATTGATCGGTAGTATATGTGTTCCAATCGGTTCCTTGTACACCATTTATATCAGTACCAATTTTAAAAGTGACATTACTTAATCTATCTCCATATTGATTAATTTTTGTTATTTTAATCATTCCAGTATCCTCTGCATTGTTAGTAATTCTTATAGTATAAGTAGTTTCATCCTTAATATATATATATTTAATAGAATTATCCATTATGTATCCATTTAGTGTTTCAACTTCTTGATAATAATATGAACTACCAACTGGTATACTTGAAACGGTAATTAATCCTTCGGAATTTGTAGTTTCATATTTCCAATGTGTATTTTCGGTTCCGTTTAGATTAGTACCAACTTTAAATCTGACTCCTTCTAAAGGTGCGCCGCCCTCATCAACCTTCAATAATCTAAGAGTACCATATTTTGGAGTAGTAGCGACAACGTTTTCATTAATATTAATAGTTATATTAGATGATAAGTATGGACCACTATTTACTGTTACATAATTTTGACTGTTATTACTACAATGTCCAGTAATTGCTGTTGTAGAACCTCTCCAAAGTACTAATTTTTGATTAGTGGCCGCAGATAATCCTGTAATAGAAATTCCATTTGCTACTTTTGTTACAGTGAATGCAGAAGATGAATAACTAGTTGAGTAATTTGATATAGTGCTATTACTATCAGTAAAAGTTTTAGTTTCTCCAACTTTTATATCTAATGTGGTATTTCCAAGGTTTGGAACCATGCAATAACTGTTAGCATAATTGGCTGCATCAGTAGTAGCAATAACATTAGTGCAATTGTTGTCCGAATAAAATGTTCTACCGTTTAATATTGATTGAGCTTGCCAAAAATGATTGGTATTAACGACAGCACCATAATATGCAACAGCTGCTTCATAACATGTAAGACCGGCATCACAATTATAGTATGTTTCACTATCAGTGTAAGTTGCACCTGGTTGAATACAAAACCCCAATATTGCTGTATCATGTGGTATGTTTGGGTATGTATGGCATGTTCCATTTAACTTTTTATAATAACCAGTAGGTTTTGCACCATCCACAAATGGTATTAAAAAGAATGAAGCAACAATTATAGTAATTGCAAAAGATAATATTTTTTTCATAAGTTCTCCTTTATTTTCTATAATATAATTTTAGCACGTATTTTATGTTTTGTGAACTAAAATAATAAATTTTTCTTGATTTTCTACATAATCTATAGTATATTTAATAGGTAAGTTTTTTCTTAGTTTAAGCTTTACTCCAAAACTTATACTCAGAATTAACCGTTTATTTAAAAAAGGAGGAAATATTATGGCTTTAGATAAAGCAAAAAAGGAATCACTTATTAAAGAATTTGGTAAAGATAAAAATGATACAGGTTCTGTAGAAGTGCAAGTGGCTATTCTTACTAATGAAATTAATGAATTAACTGAGCATATGAAAGAGCATACACATGACTATCATTCTAAGTTGGGTTTATTAAAAAAAGTTGGTAAAAGAAGAAGTTTACTAGATTACTTAAAAAAAGAAGACATCAAAAGATATAAGAGTATCATCAAGAAATTAAATATTAGAAAATAATAAAAGTGGGCACTTAGTTTTGAGTACCATTTTTTTTGAAATTAAAAGAAAGAAGGAATTAAAATGAAAAGAATATTTGAATATGAATTTTTAGGCAAAAAATTAGTGGTAGAGCATGGAGAATTGGCAAAGCAAGCAAATGGAGCTGTATTAGTTAGATATAATGATACAGTTATTTTAAGTACTGCTGTAATGAGTAAAAATGTTAGCACAGCAGACTTTTTCCCATTAACAATTTTATACCAAGAAAAGTTTTATTCTGTAGGTAAAATACCAGGTGGGTTTATTAAGAGGGAAGGTAGACCAACTGATAATGCTACTTTGACTGCTAGAGTAATAGATAGGCCAATTAGGCCAATGTTTAGCGAATCATTTAGAAATGAAGTACAAGTTATTAACACAGTATTAAGCGTTGATAATGATTGTACACCAGAAATGACAGCTTTATTTGGTACTTCTTTAGCTCTTGGAATATCAAACATACCATTTAATGGTCCAGTTGCAGGTGTAACAGTTGGTAAAATTGATGGGGAGTTAGTATTGAATCCAGGCGCTGAATTAATGGAAAAAAGTACTATTAATTTAACCGTAACTGGTACAAAGGATGCCATTAACATGGTTGAATCTGGTTCAAAAGAAGTAAGTGAAGAAGAGATGTTAGAAGCTCTTATGTTTGGACATGAATATATTAAAGAATTATGTTTAATACAAGAAGATATTATTGGTGAAATTGGAGAAGAAAAAATAGAAGTACAATTAAAGAATGTTTCTGATTCTATTCGTGAAGAAGTAACTAATAATATTCAAAAAAGTATGTTAGAAGCAATTCAAATTAAAGATAAACTTGAAAAGTATGCAAAAATAGATGAAGTAAAAGAAAAAGCAGTAAATGATTATAGGGAATCTCATAAAGATTCAAAAACATTAGAAGAAGATCTAAAAGATGTTAAAAAAGTAGCTGACGAAATAGAAGGAAGCGAAATTAGAAGATTAATTACTCAAGAACATATTAGACCTGATGGAAGAGAAATGGATGAAATAAGACCACTTAGTGGAGATATTGACATATTGCCTAGAACTCATGGAAGTGGTTTATTTACAAGAGGACAAACTCAAGCATTAGCACTTACTACTTTAGGAGCATTAGGAGAACATCAAATACTTGATGGACTTGGAATTGAAGATTCAAAAAGATTTATGTTTCATTATAATTTCCCAGCTTTTTCAGTAGGAGAAACAGGAAGATACGGAGCTCCCGGAAGAAGAGAAATTGGTCATGGAGCATTAGCGGAAAGAGCACTTTTACAAGTAATGCCTAGTGAAGAAGAATTTCCTTACACAGTAAGAGTTGTTAGCGAAGTATTAGAAAGTAATGGTTCATCTTCTCAAGCAAGCATATGTGCTGGATGCCTTTCATTAATGGCAGCAGGAGTACCAATTAAGTCTCCTGTCGCAGGTATTGCTATGGGTCTTATAACTGAAAATAATAGTTATGATAATTATACAATATTAACTGATATACAAGGTCTTGAAGATCACATGGGAGATATGGATTTTAAAGTGGCTGGTACAAGAGATGGTATTACAGCTTTACAAATGGATATTAAAATAGAAGGAGTTACTAAAGAAATATTAGAAGAGGCATTATTTAAAGCAAAGAAAGCAAGATATCAAATATTGGATGTAATTGAAGGAATCATAAGCGAACCTAGAAAAGAATTAAGTCCTTATGCTCCAAAAACAAGAATAATGTTTATTAAACCAGAAAAAATTAAAGATGTAATTGGTCGTGGCGGAGAAATGATTACAAAAATTATACTTGAATCATCAAATGTTTTAACTGTAAATGATAAAAATGCAGTAAAAATTGATATAGAAGATGATGGAAGAGTAGTCGCATATCACACAGATCAAGAAATATTGGATAAAGCTTTTTCAATGATAGAAGATATTATTAAAGAAGTTGAAATAGGTAAAATTTATACAACTAAAGTAGTAAAAGTCGAAGATTTTGGATGCTTTGTAGAATTATGGCCAGGCTGTGAAGGACTTGTACATGTTTCTCAACTTGATTATAAAAGAGTTGAAAAACCAAGTGATGTTGTAAAAGTTGGAGATGAAATAATAGTAAAAGCTACAGGATATGATAAAAGAGGCAAATTAAATTTATCAAGAAAAGAAGCAATGCCAAAACCAGAAATAAAGAAAGAAGAGAAAGTTAGTTAATTCTAACTTTTTATTTACAAATATTTTGTAAATTGGTTGACTTAAAAAATTATCTAGTTTATAATTTAAATATAAGTAAAATAAGAAAGGAAGGAAAATTTTATGAAAATTAATAAGAAAGGTTTTACATTAATCGAGTTATTAGCAGTTATTGCTATATTAGCAATATTAGTTGTAATCGCAGTTCCAGCCGTATTAAACTTGTTTACTGGTGCTCAGGAAGATTCATTTATTACGCAAGCAAGATCATTATATAAATCAGCAGAAAATCAGTATTTGAGTAATCAATTAAATCCTTCAGGTAAAACCACATTTTGTTCTACTGGACCTGATGGTACTTCTACTTCAACTACAGAATTACTTGATTTAACAGGAACAAAAACAATTAAATATAAAATTGTATTTAATTCTTCTACTAACCAAATTACTACATTTATTATGACAGACGGAAAAAGAAGTATTAATTTATCTGGCACTTTTGATATTAATAGCATATCAAAAGATAATCCTCAATATAAAGACTCTCCACCTCTTACAACAGTTCCTAGTTGTCCTTAAACATAAAAGCAATTTAAAATTGCTTTTTTTAATGCTTTAAATTATAATAAATTAGGGAAGTGAATTTATGGAGTTAATTATTGGCAGTCATGTTTCTTTTTTAAAAGATAGTGAATTATATGGAAGTGTTAAGGAAGCAATACTTAGCAATTCTAATACTTTTATGTTTTATACTGGCCCTAATCAAAGTGCTACAAGGAGTAGTATTAATCCCGAGCTTACTTTAAAAGCTCGTGAATTAATGAAAGAAAATGCTATTAATATAGATAATGTGATGGTGCACGCCCCCTTTATTATAAATTTAGCTAATAATAAAGATGAGAGAAAATATAATTTTTATATAACATTTATGAAAAGTGAAATTGAAAGATGTAAGAGTTTAGGAATTAAAAATTTGATATTTCATCCTGGAAGCAGGACTGATTTAGACACCGAAACGGCCCTTAATAATATTGTTTTTGGTATCAACGCTATTATGGATGGAGTGAATGATTTTAATTTATTAATTGAATTTATGAGTGGCAAAGGTACTGAGATTGGCAATAATATAAATGATTTTGAATATATAATGTCTAATATTAACTGTAAGAATAATATAGGTGCTTGTCTTGATACATGCCACTTAAATGATTCTGGAATAGACTTGAGTAAGTTTGATGAATTTATAAACGAATTTGATCTAAAAATAGGTATAGATAAGATTAAATGTATTCATATAAATGATAGTCTAAATGAAATAGCCAGTCATAAAGATAGGCATGCCAATATTGGGTATGGAACTATTGGATTTAATAATTTGATTGATATAATTTATAACAATAAGCTTGATGGAATTCCTAAAATATTAGAAACTCCATTTGTAAATGGAGTTTCCCCTTATAAATATGAAATTGAAATGATTAGAAATAAGAAATTTATAGATTTTAAATCTAATTTATAAAACCTTTATATTTTTCGTATTTTTCTAGTATTTTTGAATATAAAGATGGATTAAATTTATCTTTATATTTTTTTATGTAGTTATAAAAATCGTCTCCTAAAATATCATCCGCATTATTTTTAATTATGTTATAAAGTGTGTTTAATTCATTTTCATTAATGCTAACTCCTTCTTTTTTACCAAATTCTAATATATCATTTTTTCCAATATTAGATGAATACTTTTTTATTATATCTTTATTCATAAAATCCTCCTAAATAAGTTTATGTTTTTATTATTTGTATATACTAATTAATATGAAAAAAATTAGATTTTCAAATGATATTATAAAAATAAAATTTATATTGATAGGATTATTTTTAATACTTTCATTTGCTTTTATTATATATAAACTTTATATTATTACACTAGTAAATAATGGATATTATGAGAATGAGTTAACTATTAGAAAAAATAAAACATATATAAGTAAGTATGCTAAAAGAGGAAGAATATTAGATAGAAATGGCAAAGTAATTGTGGATAATGAAGAAGTATATACGATTAATTATATTAAAGAAGGTAATATTAGTTATATCGAAGAAATAGAGTTAGCTAAAGAATTAATTAAATTTCTGTCATTAGATTATGATAAGGTATCAAATGAAATTTTAAAAAATTATTTCTATATTTTAAACACTGATAAACTAATAAATAAAGCGAATAAAAATGTTATTGAAAAGTATAAAGATAGAACAATATCAAAAAGTGATTATGAAACATATTTAAAAAAATTAATAAAAGAATCTGATATAAAAAGTATGACTGAAGAAGATAAAAAAACAGCTTATTTGTTCTATTTAATGAATATTGGATATAGAAATTGTACTAAATTAATTAAATATGATTTAACTGCCGAAGAAGCAAAAAAGATTGCTAAATATTATGATAAAGGATTTACTGTTGGAGTAAATTACAAGAGAGTGTATCCTTATGGAAGTACATTTAAAGCATATTTGGGTACTTTAGGGAGTATCAGGGAAGAAGATGCTGATTATTATTTATCTAAAGGTTATAGAAGAGATGACATTGTTGGTGTTAGTTATTTGGAAAAGCAATATGAAGAAATTTTAAAAGGTCAAAATGAAGAATATTCATTAACTGCTCAAGGGAAGAGAATAGTTGTAAAAGAATTAGCAAATGGTAAGGATATAAAACTAACAATAGATATAGATTTACAAAAGGATATAGAAAATATTATATATAATGAAATAATAAAAGCTAAGAAAGAAGCAAATACCACATATTATAATAAAAGTTTTGTAATATTAAGTAATCCTTCTACAGGTGAAATATATGCTTCTGCGGGAGTGGGCGTTGTTGGAAAAAAGCATCTTACAAAGGTGGACTATTTAACAGATTTAACTAATTATGCGGTTACTCCAGGTTCCATCGTAAAAGGTGCTTCACATATTGTGGGTTATAAATATGGTGCTATTAAAATAGGAACTACTGTAACTGATTCATGCATTAAAGTAAAAAATAGTCCTAAGAAATGTTCTTGGAAAAGTTTAGGAAAAATAAATGATTTAACTGCGTTAAAATATTCATCAAACTATTATCAGTTTTTAATAGCTATTAAAATCGGGCAAGGAAAATACAAATATAATACAGGACTAAAATTAAATCCTGATGGGTTTAAAAAATATAGAGAGGTATATAATGAATTTGGTTTGGGTGTAAAAACAGGTTTAGATATTCCAAATGAAAACATCGGATATGTTGGCAAGGATAATTTTGATGGCGCTTTACTAGATTATCCAATTGGTCAATATGAAACTTATACTCCAATGCAGTTAATTCAATATATAAATACTTTAGCTACAGGAGGATTGAGATATCAACTTCATTATTTAAAAGAATATGATGATTACAAATTTGGAAATACCATTTTAAATAAAGTTAATATAGAAGACATATATATTACTAGAGTTAAAGAAGGATTTAAAATGGTAATGGGGACAGGTGGCACGGGTAAAGGATATATAAATGCTAAATATAGTCCAGCTGGTAAAACCGGGACAGCTGAATCTTTTATTGATCTTGATAAAGATGGTAAAATAGATACTGAAACAATAAGCCGATCTTTTGTGGCATATATGCCATATGATAAACCTAAACTTAGTATAGTTGTATTATCTCCAGATGTAAGTGATGGTAAAACAAAATATTATTCTAAGGTTAATAAAAGAATTACTTATGAAGTAACAGATTTATTTTTTAAAAAATATAATATAGAATAACTTGTAAATTGCATTTTTAAGTGAAAAACACTTTTAAATTTGAAAATAGTATGCTATAATCTTGAATGTAATTAAGGAGGTGCTTTATGGCTAAGAAAGAAAATAGAGAAAGTATTAATTTAAAATGCAGTGTATGTGGTGAATTGAATTATTTAACTAATAAAAATAAAAAGAATTCTGAAGGCAAGATGGAAATTAATAAATTTTGCAAAAGATGTAATAAAACTACTAAGCATACAGAAAGAAAGGTTAGTTAATTATTATGATAAATGTTAATGACATTAAGAATGGTATGACTATTAAATATGATGGTAATGTTTATCAAGTAATAGAATTTCAACATGTTAAACCTGGTAAAGGAAGTGCTTTTGTTAGAACTAAATTAAGAAATTTAAAAACTGACAATGTACAAGAGATTACATTTAATGCTGGAATAAAAATTGAAAAAGCTTTAGTTGAAAAAAGAGAATTATCATATTTATATAATGATGGAACTTCATATGTGTTTATGGACAATGGTAGTTATGAACAATTGGAGTTATCAGAAAGTAAATTGAAAAATGAAAAAGACTTTTTAAAAGAAAGTATGAATGTAGAAGTAATGAACTATGAAGGTGAGGTTATAGGCATTAGTTTACCGGAAAAAGTAACTTATAAAGTTATAAAGACAGAAAATGCTGTTAAAGGTAATACTACAAGTGGAGCTTTAAAAGATGCAACTATTGAAACGGGTTATACTTTAAAAGTACCATTATTTATTAGTGAAGGTGAAGAAATTATTGTAACCACAAGAGATGGTAAATATTCTTCAAGAGCATAAATAATAAGATATTGAAAAATATCTTTTTTATTGCAAATATACTTGTAATAAAAAAAGGACAGGGTAATATAATTTATTAGTGAATGGGAGGGCTATGTGATAAATAAGCAAAGTCTTTGGTTTTTAACATTACTTACTTTAGTTCTTGTACTAGGGGTATACTATGTTACTATGCCAAATGAATTATTAAAATCAAAAGAAATATTAGAAAGTGCTAATGGTGAAGTGAAAGTAAATATAGAGCAAAGCGATAAATTAGTTGCTCTTAGGGTTGAAAGAGATGAAGCATTAGAAACTTCTATGAAGGAATTGCAAACTGTTTTAACTTCTCTCACTGCATCTACTGAAGAAAAAAATAGTGCTTTTGAAGAATTAAAGTTATTAAATTTAACTAAAGGAAAAGAAGGAGAATTAGAAGATAAAATACTTAGTACTTATAAAATAAAATCATTTATTGAAATAAGTGGCGATAAAATAAAGGTTGTTGTTAATTCTAGTGAACATAATGCCACTCTTGCTAACAATATAATGAGAACTGTTCAAGAAGAATATGATAAAAAAATGTATATAACTGTAAAATTTGAGAGTTAAATAGGCAATTTGCTTCACTAATAACAGAATTCCTCATAAAATATTCTAGAAAAGTGTAAAAACTACTAAGTATGAAAGTGAGGATACGATGAATAAAAACATATTAACAAAAAGAGAAAAAGAAGTGTTTAATCTCTTAGTTCAAAATAAATCTACTAAAGAAATTGCTACTGAATTATATATTAGTGAAAAAACTGTAAGAAATCATATATCTAATTCAATGCAGAAACTAGGATGTAAAGGTAGAGCTGGAGCTGTAATTGAACTATTAAAATTAGGCGAAATTAGTTTAGAAAAATGACTTCTATAAGTCATTTTTTAATTTAATAATAATATAATTTATAGAGGTGAGGAAAATGATAAAAAGGATGTCTCTTAGAAAAATATCTATTGCTAGTTTAGCATTAGCTATAATTGGAATATTCTATTTTTTTCCTACGAATTCAAATGATTTAAAGGTAAAAGAAAGTATTACTTATTATGATGAAGATACTTATAAAAGTGTTTATTTAATGGATAAATATAACTATGTTTCTAAACTAAAATTACCTATAAATGGAGAAAATATTTTAGATGTTGCAAGAGAAAAATTAGAATATTTAATTGTTGATAGTGCTTCAAAAAATTGTATACCAAATGGTTTTAGACAGATAATTCCTATCAATGCAAAGATACTAGACATAAAAATTGAAGATAAAACTTTAGTAATTAATTTTTCTAAAGAATTGTTAGATATAAAAGAAATAGAAGAAGAATCAATGATTGAAGCAATAATTTTTACAGTTACAGAAATAGAAGAAATAAAAAACGTTAAACTAATGGTAGAAGGTAACATATTAGACAAACTTCCTAATAGTAAAGTAAAATTACCTGAATTACTTGATAGGAGTTATGGAATAAATAAAATATATGAATTTGATACTCTAAATAATTTAACAAAAACTATTGTTTATTATATAAATGAAATAAATGATGAAAAATATTATACTCCAGTAACAAAAGTTAATAATGAAGAAAGAGATAAAGTAAAAATTGTAATTGAAGAGTTAAAAAGTTCTATAATATACCAGAGTAATTTAAGCAGTTATTTAAATGATTCCACAGTTTTAAATAAATATGAAATAATAGGTGATAAAATTATATTATCTTTTAATGATAAAATATTTGACACTAATAGTAAGAGTATTTTAGAGGAAGTTGAGTATACTATTAGTATGTCTTTGATGGATAACTTAGGTGTTAATGAAGTTATATTTGAAGTTAACGATGAAAAAATATTAACTTCCACGCTTAAAACTCTTGAAAAACAATAGAATTTGTTGTATAATCACTATTGTTATTTAAGAGATGTCCTCGTAGCTCAGCAGGATAGAGCAACGGCCTTCTAAGCCGTCGGTCACACGTTCGAATCGTGCCGAGGACACCATATGTGAATATTAAATCAAGAGTTTCTTGATTTTTTTAATTATTTTTATTAATATTATATTAGGAGATTGTTATGAATTATGATAATATAGTTTTTTGTAAAATAAATGGTAAACCCACTATTGCTAGAAGTTTTGTTGTTAAAAATAAGAAAAATGTAATAGAGGGTATTGTTTTTCAAGATTTAAAAGATGGTAAAAATTATATTAAATCCGCTATAGTAACTAATATAAATAAAAGTAAATATATTCCAGCTTCCGTTACTGATGTTAGACCGCTAAAAGGTTTATTAACAAAGGCGGAATTTGAAGAATGCATAAATAGTCCAGATGTAGAAACTTATATTAATAATAGAATATAAAAATTGTTTAAATAAGCTATTTTTTGTTTGAAATATTAGGCTAATCTGTGATATACTATTGGTAGGTGAAGAGTATGTTTATTGAATTAAAAAATGTTTGTAAAGAATATATTATGGGATCATTAAAGATAGATGCTGTTAAGAATGTTTCATTTGGAATAGAAAAAGGTGAATTGGCAGTAGTATTAGGACCTTCCGGTGCTGGTAAAACAACCATTCTAAATATTTTAGGCGGAATGGATAAATGTTCATCTGGACACGTTATAGTTGATGGAATAGATATTGCAAAGTATAACAGTCATGAATTAATGAAATATAGGAGAAATGACATAGGTTTTGTTTTTCAGTTTTATAATTTAGTACAAAATTTAACAGCTATTGAAAATGTTGAACTTGCTAGTCAGATATGCAAAAACACTTTACCCGCAGATGAAGTAATGAAAAGTGTTGGGCTAAGTAATAGAATTAAAAATTTTCCATCACAATTATCAGGTGGTGAACAACAAAGGGTAGCAATAGCAAGAGCCCTAGCAAAGAACCCTAAACTTTTATTATGTGATGAACCAACAGGAGCTTTAGATTCAAAAACAGGTAAAAGAGTTTTAGAAGTTTTGCAAGATAGTTGTAAAAAATATGGGATGACTGTAGTTATTATCACCCACAATTCTGCGATTGCTGATATGGCAGACAGAGTAATTAAGATGAAAAATGGTGGTATAGAGGAAATTATAGTAAATAAAACCCCTGTAGATGTAGGAAAGATTAACTGGTAATGAGATTATTATTTAAAAACACAATTAAAAAAATAAAAATTTCATTTGGAAGATTTCTTTCAATTATGTTTATTATTGCTGTAGGAATTAGTGTATTTATTGGACTTCGTGAATCTACTGCCGGTATTCTTTATACAGCAGATAACTATTATGATAAATATAATTTGATGGATGCTAAAATTATAAGTAGCTATGGATTAACTGAAGGGGATGTGGAATCAATAAAGAAATTAGATAATTCATTAAAAGTAATACCCTCATATTCTGTAGATGTATTAAGTAATGGTGAAGCTATTAGAATTCACGCAATAGAAGAAGATGTAAATAATGTTGAACTTGTTAATGGAGTTATGCCTAAAAATAATAATGAATGTTTAGCAGATTTTTACAACTATTCAATAGGTGAAGTTATTTATTTTGAAAAAAAAGATTTAAATGATTTTATAAAGATAGATAAATGTAAAGTAGTTGGAACTATTAAGTCTGTGTTGTATGTTAGGGATGAAAAAGGAATATCAAGTGTTGGTAATGGTAAATTAAGTTCTTTTATATTTGTCAATAAAGATGCTTTTAATAGTAAATATTATACTGAGATATATGTAATAGGGAAGGGAACATTAGAGACAAATTCATATTATGACAATTATAAAGAAAAATTTGAATTATTAAATAATGAATTAGAATTATTAAAACCTATTAGAGAAACTATTAGATATGAAGAAGTATTAAAAGAAGCTAATGATGAGATAATTAAAATTAAAAAAGAATTGAAAGAAGAAACTAATAAAGCGAATAAAAAACTTAATGAAACTAAATCTACTTTAGATAAAGCTAGTAATGAAATAAATAAAGCAGAAGAAACTTTTACTAATCAATATAAATCTTTAAATGATAGTAAAAGTAAGATTATTAGTTCTTTAGAATCTATGAATATTAATGAAAATGAATTATCATCTGTAATTAATGAATTATCAAATAATATTAATTTGTTAAAAGGACAATTAGCGTTATTAGATGAGAGCAGTGAAGAATATAACAATATTTTAAATAGGATAACCGAATTAGAAAGTAAGTATAAATCTTTAAATGAGGCTAGCTCATCGTTAAACAGCATTAATGATGGTCTTAGTGAACTAGATACTCAATATAGTGAATTTGTTAAACAAACAGCTAGTAAGAAAATTGAAATTGCAGAAGGATATACAAAATATAATGAAGGATTATTAGAATTAAATAAAAAGGTAGATGAAGCAAATAAAAAAATAGAAAATGCAACAGATGAATTAAGCACTCTAGAGCGTCCTGTTTGGTATTTAATGGATAGAACGGATAATAGTGGTTATGTAAATTACAAGGAAGATACTATAAAAGTTGAGGCCATTGCAAAAGTGTTACCAGTATTCTTTATTCTTGTTGTGATGTTAATGACTTCTAATACATTAACTAGATTAATTGAAGAAGAAAGAACAGAAATGGGTATTTTAGAATCAAACGGTTATAGCAAATCAAGTATTGTTTTAAGTTATTTATTGTATGTTTTTATTTCAGGATTATTAGGGCTTGCTATTGGGCTTACCATAGGATATAGTATTATTCCTAAAGTAGTTTATGGTGTATTTTTATCACGCTATTATGTACCAAAATTAATTACTGTCGTTAGTCCATTACCATTTAGTTTAGTGTTTGTTGTAACATTGTTGTTATTAACAGTAGTAACAATTATATCTTGTTATAGAGAGTTAAGAGAAGTTCCTGCAGAGTTATTAAGACCAAAGGCGCCTAAAGATGGTAAAAAGGTATTGCTTGAAAATAATAAATTTATTTGGAATAAGTTGAGTTTTATGTGGAAAGTAACAGTTAGAAATATATTTAGATATAAAAAAAGAATAATAATGACTATTTTAGGAGTAGCAGGATGTACAGCCTTATTATTAACTGGTATGGGTTTAAATGATAGTATAAACACAATTTCTAAAGTTCAATATGATGAAATCATTAAATATGATGCAATGTATGTATTGGGTGATCCAGTAGAAAAAATAGACGATGAATTAAATAAATTATTTAAAAAGAATAATATTTCCAATCCCTTATTAATTAATCAATCTGCATATACATTTTCTTATGACAATAAAATCGGAGATGTATATTTAGTTGTACCTTCTGATGAAGAAAAAATTTATGATTATGTAAATTTAGAAGATGAAAAAAGTAATAAGATTCTTTTTGATGATGATGGAGTAATAATTACAGAACAATTAGCAAATTTACTAAATGTTTCAGTAGGCGACACAATAAGTATTAGAAATAGTGACAATGAATTATTCTTGTTATATGTTAGTGGAATAACTCAAAACTATGTGTCTCACTATATATACATAAATAAAGTGTATTATAATGAAATTTTTGGAGATCTATCATACAATAGTATAATTGCTAATGGAGAGATGAATTCTAAAGAAGTACTAACAGATTATAATATACTAATGTCTAGTTATACAAAGGATATAGTTGGTTCATTTGATAGTTTTGTAAAAGGAATGAATAAGATTATAGTAATGATTATAGTTTGTGCATGTATTCTAGCTTTGGTAGTGCTATATAATCTAACAATTATAAATGTAAGTGAAAGAAAAAGAGAGATAGCTACTTTAAAAGTATTAGGATTTGATGATAAAGAAATATCTTCATTTATATATAGAGAAACATTTATGTTAACAATATTTGGTATAATTTTTGGCTTAGTTTTGGGAGTGTTTTTACATAAATTTGTAATATCTACCGCTCAAACAGACAATATAATGTTTTTAAAATCAATTAAATGGTATAGTTATATAATATCTGCAATCATTACGATTATATTTTCCTTTATTGTTCAATTAATCATCAATAAAGTTTTAAAAAGAATAGATATGATAGATTCATTAAAATCTGTTGAATAAAAATATCTAAATTTTTAAAAAAATATCATAAAATGTAGAAAAATATAACTTCTTAGTTGAAATAAAAAAATTTTTATTGTATAATCTTTTTTGTAATGAGAGGAGGGGAGAAAAGAGAATGACACGTGTAGAAGTAAAAGACGGTAACGTTGAAGGTGCCTTAAAAAGGTTTAAAGTAAAAGTTCAAAGAAGTGGTATCCCTTCTGAAATGAAAAAAAGAAAAGAATACGCAAAACCTGGAGTTAAAAGAAGAGAAGCTAAAAAAGAAGCTATAAGAAACGCAAGAAAGCATAGTAAAAAATATAATTAGGAGGATTTATGTTATATGATAAAATAACTTCTGATATGAAAAGTGCGATGATTAATAAAGATAAAGAAGCGCTTGGAACTATTAGACTTTTAAAATCCGCTATTGACTTGTATAGAATAAACAATAAGATAGATGAAATTACTGATGAAATAGTTATAGATGTAGCTAGTAAACAGGTAAAAACACATAGAGAATCAATTATAGAATTTGAACGTGGTGGAAGAGAAGATTTAGTTAATAAATTGAACGCTGAAATTAAATTATTGGAGACATACTTGCCAGAACAATTAACTGAAGAAGAAATTGTTAAAGAATTAGATAATATTTTTGATGAAGTTAAGCCAACAGGCAAACAAGATATGGGTAAAATAATGAAAGAAGTATCAGCTAGACTTAAAGGAAAAGCAGATATAAAAAAAGTAAGTGAACTTGTGAATAATAAAATAAACTCATTATAAATGAGTTTTTTTGTTTGTTAAAGAATATAATTAATAGGTGATCTTATGCTAAAAAATTTAATTAATTATGTTAAAGATAATGATTATTTAATTGGTTTATATAAAAATCTAATTTACATTAGTAACTATGAAAAAATTATAGATATAGATTCTAATATGATTAAAATTAAATTTAAAGATAAAAATGTAAAAATAAATGGTAAAAATTTATGCGTAAAAAAAATGGAAAATAATGAAATTTCTATTGACGGAGAATATAAGGGAATAGAATTTTATGAATAACATATTAGTAAGAATAATTGAAAAAGATAAAAATAAGCTGTTAAAGTATTTAATAAAAAAAAATATTTATTATGAATATAAAGAAGGAAATAATGGCAAGCACAATATAATTATTGGTTATGATAATTATAAAATTATAAAAAAAGAATTTAAAGTAAAAATTATTGGTTATTATGGGCGTAATAGAATAAAAACATTTATTAAAAAAAACTATATATTTTTATTATCCTTTTTATGGGGATTAATATTGTTATATTTATTGTCCACTACTATATTTGAGGTCAGTATTAATACTGATAACATTGATTTAAAAGATAAATTAACTAATGAATTAGAAAAGTATGGTATTAAAAAGTATAATAGGGTAAAAAGTTATGGTGAAATTGATAAAATAAAAAAAATAATTATAAAAAATAATACCGAAAGCATAGAATGGTTAGAAATAAAAAGATATGGCACCATATATCAAGTCTTATTAACTGAGAGAATAATTTTAAAAAAGGAAGTTAAAAATAATAGTTTAGTGCATATAGTGGCTTCTAAAGATGCATTAATTAAACATATAACTTCTTCAAAAGGAGAAGTAGTTAAAGAAATTAATGATTATGTTAAAAAAGGTGAAATTATAATAAGCGGTAATATATTTAAATATGATAAAATAGTAAGTAGCGTCCGTGCGGAGGGTAAGGTATTCGGAGAAGTTTGGTATTTGGTAAAAACAACTATACCTTTTAAATATGGTGAATATTTAAAGACGGGAAAGGTAATTAATCATTATTACATAGAAACTTCAAATGGTAAAATGACTTTGATTGGAAAATATGATACTGATGAATCTATGAACACTAAAGAAATTTTAATTGATAAACCTTATTTAAACTTTAAATTAATAAAAGAGACTAAGGAATTATATGGATATAAAGAGTTTAATGTTACTAAAGATGAGGCATTAACCGAAGCAAATAAAAGAAGTGATAAAGGTATTAAAAATAAGTTAAAAGAAAGTGAGTATATAATTGGTAAAAAAGTTTTGAATATTTATCCAAAAACTGATAGAATAGAAGTAGAAATATTTTATAAAGTCTATGAGAATATTACAGATACTTTATTAATAGGGTAAATAATAGAGGAGGGTGGATAATTTGAAAAACCAGATATTAGAAATAGTAGAATATTCATGGCCAATAATGGTGATAATACTAGCAATTGTTTTAATTATTAGAATAGCGTATTTTAGAAATCATAAAACTAAGTTTTCTGTTCAAAAAGAAATAATGCTTTTATTATTTATTGCTTATATTTTAATGTTATTTCAACTTGTAACTTACAAGAATAATGAAAGTGCTGGTATGAATTTGATGCCTTTTGTGGAAATATTAAGATATGACTTTGGAACTCCTCAGTTTATGAAGCAAGTACTTGGTAATATAATACTATTTATTCCATTTGGATATTTTGTAACATATTATACTAATATTAAAAAGATGGGTTCAATATTTTTAACAACTATTGGAGTTAGTCTTGTTATTGAAACAGTTCAATATTTTATAGGTAGAAGTTTTGATGTTGATGACATTATATTAAATGTAACAGGTGGTATATTAGGGTTTCTTCTTTTTGTGGCACTTGATGCGATAAAAAAACATTTGCCAGCACTATTTCAAAAGGATATAATATATACCATACTTAGTATTTTGCTAGTTGGATTTATAGTTTTATATTTTCTAGGTATAATTAATTTTTAAGAGGTTTAAATGAGTAAGATAGTAACAAACACAACTAAACAAAGAGTTAATGTTAAGGATATTGAAAATATTTCTGATTTAGTATTTAAAAAATTAGGAGTAATAAATCCAATATTTAACATAGTAATAGTTGATAATGAGAAAATAAAAGATATTAATAAAACTTATAGAGGAAAAGACACTGAAACTGATGTAATTTCTTTTGCCTTTGAAGAAGTGGAAGACATTAAATACACAGATTTTAGATTTTTAGGCGAGATTTATATTTCAATAGATAAAGCGAAGAGTCAAGCTTTAGAATATGGGCATTCATTAAAAAGAGAAATATGTTTTTTAACAGTTCATGGCTTATTACACTTACTTGGATACGATCATATTGAAGAAGCAGATAGAGTAGTAATGAGAGGTTTAGAAGAGGAGATATTGGATAGTTATGAAGCAAAAAGATAAAGGAATATTCAGATTAAGCAAAAGTTTTAAATATGCGTATGCTGGATTAAAAGAAGCATATAAAACAGAACAAACTGTTTGGATCTATATACCAGTAGCCATTTTTGTTATATTAGCGGGTATATATTTTAAGATATCTACAGTGGAGTGGATTGTAATAATTCTAATATTAGGAATAATATATGCGATGGAACTAATGAATACAGCATTAGAAGCAACCGTGGATCTAGCTACTAAAGAATTTCATCCGCTTGCTAAAAGAGCAAAGGATACAATTTCAGCAGCAGTTCTTGTATTTGCTATAACTTCAATAATAATTGGTTTAATAATATTTATACCAAAAATTGTAGCGTTATTTTAGGAGGTAAAATGAAAGACAAATTAAAGAGTTTAATCAAGAATAGTTATGCACCATATTCAGGATTACATTTTGCGTGTATAGTTGAAACTGAAAATGGCAACTTCTATTCTGGAGTCAATGTTGAAAATGCTTCATATGGAGGCTCAATATGTGCTGAAAGAAATGCTATAAATTCTGCAGTGGCTGATGGTCAAACTAAATTCAAAGCATTATATTTGATGACTGACAATGAAGAACTTTCTTATCCATGTCACATATGTAAACAAACTTTTTTGGAATTTTTTGATAAAAATGTTATATTTAATATAATGACTGTTAATGGTGAAATGAAGGTATTAACATTTGATGAGTTAATGGATACTAGATTTACTAAAGGTGATTTAAAATGAAAAGTGGTTTTATAAGTGTTATAGGTAGACCTAATGTAGGTAAAAGTACTTTAATTAATACAATAGTTGGTGAAAAAATTGCAATTACTACTAATAAACCTCAAACTACTAGAGATTTAATTCAAGGAATTTATACAGATTCAGAATCTCAAATGGTATTCGTAGATACACCAGGAATTCATAAGCCAGTTCATAAATTAGGAGGATTTTTAAATAGTAAGGCGTATTATTCAGTAAATGATGTTGATTTAGTACTATTCGTAGTGGATGGAAGTGAATCAATTGGTAAAGGTGATATGTTTATAATTGAGAAATTAAAGAATATTACTAAACCAGTATTTTTAGTGATTAATAAAATTGATAAATTAACTAATGAATCTATTATTACAAAAATTAATGAATATAAAGATTTATATGACTTTTGTGAAATAATACCAGTATCAGCTGAAAAGAATGATAATGTTAATAGACTAATTAATACATTAAAAGGATATTTGCCTGATAGTGTCAAATATTTTAATGAATCAGATAAAACGTCATCTTCAAAAGAATTTAGGATAACAGAGATTGTAAGAGAAAAAGTAATGAATTTAACAGAAGATGAAATACCTCATTCTATTGCATGTGTTTTAACTGATTATCATGAAAGCGATAATATTATAAATATTTATGTTGATATAGTTACAGATAGAGAAGCTTTAAGAAAAATAATACTTGGTAAACAAGGTTTGAAAATAAAAGAGATTGGTATGGCTTCAAGAAAAGACTTAGAGAGTTTACTTGGGAAACAAGTATACCTAGAACTATTTGTAAGGGTATTAAAAAAATGGAGAGATAGAGAAAAATATTTAAAAGAATTAGGAATTATTATTAAAAGTGAATAAAATTTCTTTATAGATCACACTATATATTAGGTGATATAAATGAATGAAAAAGAGCTTTGGAAAAAATTTACTAAAACAGGAAAAGTAGAAGACTATTTAAAATATAGTAAAGCAAAAAAGACTAGAAATAACTAGTCTTTTGTTTTATACTTTATTTATGGAAATAAAAAAAATTGAAGGATTCATATTAGGAAATACTCCATATGGAGAAACTAGTAAAATTTTAAATATTTTAACTCCTGAACATGGCATTATTGGTGTAATGTCAAAGGGATGCAAAAATACTAAAAGTAAATTAAAAATAGTAAGTGAAAATTTTACTTACGCTTCGTTTTATATGTATTATAAAGAGGGTAAACTTAGTACATTAATAGGAGCGGATGTTATAAATTATTTTTTTAATATAAAAAGTGACATAACTAAAATGAGTTTTTTAACTTATTTAGCAGAATTAACTAAAAATGTGTATAAACATGGTGAAGATAAAGAAATATATAATTTATTTATACAAAGCATTTTAAAGATAGAAAGTGGATTAAACCCTTTAGCAATAGCAAATATATTAGAACTTAAATATTTAGATTATTTAGGAGTATCTCTTAATTTAGATGGATGTGTTGTATGTGGTAGTAAAAGTATAGTTACATTATCCAGTTTAAGGGGAGGATATGTTTGTAATAAATGTAGAACTAATGAAAAAATATTAGATGAAAAAGTTTTAAAAACTTTAAGATTATATTATTATGTAGATATTAGTAAAATATCAAAACTTGAAATAAGCAATGAAGTGATTCAAGAAATAGATAAGTTTTTAACTATTTATTATGATAATTATACAGGTTTATATATTAAAAGTAAGAAATTTTTAGAAACTCTAAAAAATATTGAAAAGTAACTATAATAAATGGTAAAATATATTTATAGGATGTGATAATATGAATAGTACAACAAAATTATTTGATAGTGAAGCATTAATTGACAAGAACACTAGAATTACATTAAAAAAAATATTTGAAGATTTAGAAGAACGAGGATATGATCCGGTTAAGCAAATAACTGGTTATTTGATAAGCGGAGATCCTGGTTATATTTCAAGTTATAAAGAATGTAGGCAGAGAATTTTAGATTTAGATAGGCATAATATTATTGAATTAATGTTAAAGAGTTATATTGCATGAGATATTTAGGCTTGGATTATGGAAGTAAGACTTTAGGAATAGCTATTAGTGATGAGACCGCCACTATTGCCTCTACTTTAAAAACTATTAGATATACTGAAGATAAAGAGTTATTACTTGAATTAAAAAATATAATAGAAGAATTTAAAATAAAAGAAGTTGTGTTGGGTCTTCCTCTTAATATGAATGGTACAGATAGTAAAAGGGGTGTTGAAACTTACGAGTTTAAAAGAAAAATTGAAAAATATTTAAATGTTATCGTGCATCTTCAAGATGAAAGATTATCTACTACAGAAGCTGAGAATTTATTAATTATGGGTAAAATCAGAAGAAAAAACAGAAAAAAGGTAATTGACAGCATCGCAGCTGTAATAATACTGCAGACATTTTTAGATAAAGATAAGAGGTTATATGAATAAAGTAATTATTGAAAATAAAAATGGAAGAAAAAAGGAGTTTAAATTACTTTTAGAGTTAGTCTGTGAAAATAATAGAAAGTACATTGTTTTTACAGATGAGCGAGTACTTAATGATGGATCACTTCACACTATTGTTACTGTGTTAAATAGTAAAAATAAAGTTATGAAATCAAAACCAACTCCTAATGAAATGAAGTATATAGAAAAATTTTTATTATCGTTATGTAGTGAGGTGTAAATGAAAAAAGGATCGCGTAAAAAGAAAGTTCTATTAATATTATTAATTTTGTTTGTAGTACTAATCTTATCGTTAGTAGGATTATTTTTTTGGATTAAAAGTCCAATAAGTAAAAATGAAAAATATGTAACATTTAACGTAGCTAGTGGTGAAAGTTATTCTTCGCTTGGAGATGATTTAAAATCAGCAGGTTTAATAAAAAGCTCACTAGCCTATAAAGTATATTTGAAATTATTAAACCCAAAATCACTAGAGGCAGGAAACTATAGATTATCTTCTTCAATGAATATCGAGCAAATAATAGAGACACTTGAAAAAGGTGCTATGGATACTAGAGAAACTATAAAGATAACTTTTATTGAAGGGAAAAATATTAGATACTTCATTAGTAAGGTAACAGAAAATTTTAATATATCTGAAGAAGAAATATTAAATAAATTATCTAACGAAGAATATTTAGATAGTCTAATAGAAAAATACTGGATATTAACAGATGAAATAAAAAACAAAAAATTATATTACTCACTAGAGGGATATTTATATCCCGATACATATAATTTTTATTCAGAATCTACAATAGATGATATAATCGAAAAAATGATTAATAATTTGCAGGTTAAATTAGATAAGTATAAAGAAGAAATAGAAGAAAGTGGTTATACTTTTCATCAGATGTTAACTTTAGCTTCTATTATTGAACAAGAAGCAAAAAATGCTGATGATAGAAAGGGAGTAGCCGGAGTATTTTATAATAGACTTGAAAGTAGTTGGTCACTTGGAAGTGATGTTACTACCTATTATGCCGAAAAACTTGAACTTTGGAGTAGAGACTTATATAAAAAAGAAATTAACAATTGTAATGATTATAATACAAGAGCTTCTTGTATGAATGGTAAACTTCCGGTTGGACCTATATGTAACCCTTCAATTGATTCAGTAATTTCTGCAATAGAGCCATCAAAACATAACTATTATTTCTTTGTGGCGGATGTCTATGGTCACACATATTTTAATGAGACTAATTCCGGACATTCTCAAACTGTAGCTAAATTAAAAAGAGAAGGAAAATGGTATGAATATTGATAATAAAATTAAAGAAATGGAAGTTTATGCAATTGATTATAAAATACCAATTATGCAAGATGATGCTATTCAATATATAAAAAGAAAAATAGATACTCTTAAATTGAATAATATTTTGGAGTTAGGAACTGCAATTGCTTATAGTACCATTTTATTTGCAAGCACAAATGAATTAGTAAGAGTAACTTCTATCGAAAGAGATGAGAATAGATACAATGTAGCTACTAAAAATGTAAAAGATATAAATTATGAAAATAAGATTAAACTTATTTTTGATGATGCTTTGAACGTTAATTTGACAGATAAGTATGATTTGATTATAATAGATGCTTCAAAAGGAAAAAACATTAATTTTTTTGAACACTTTAAATCAAATTTAAGTAATTCGGGATTAATTATATTTGATAATATGAATTTTCATGGATTAGTGGGTCACAGTGACGAGATTAAAAGTAAGAATTTAAGAAAATTAGTGAGTAAAATTGAAGAATTTAAAGAATTTATTAAAGCTCAAGAAGATTATTATACTGAATTCATTGAAGTAGGAGATGGACTGGCTGTATGCATAAAAAAATAAATAAATATTTAATAATTCCAAATGATAATAAAATAAATGAATATAATAGCAATTCATTTATTTTTCCATTATTAGGTTATTCAGTGGGATTTGAAAGATACTTTAATGTAGAGGAAATTAATAAATACAGTACTCTATATGAAGTATCAATAATTATTAATAAGTTTTTGCATAAAGAAGAATTAGAAAAAATAAGAGAGATTATAAAAAAATTAAAAAACATAAAGTATTATTTTGTTGAAGACTTTGGATTAAATAGTATATTACCAAAAGAAAAGATAGTCCTTTTCCCTAATCATATTATAAGTAATTATGAAACTATTAATTATTTAGATACATTGGGTTATAAATCCTCAGTAGTATCAAATGAATTAACAATAGATGAATTAATGGAAATAAGAAAGAATACAAATGGTAATCTATTCTATATGTATGTAAATAAAAATAATATAATGTATTCTAAAAGAGAATTATTAACTAATTATTATGATTTTTATGATATAAAAAATAGGAATAAAAAAGTTAAATTAGATGAAAATGTAAGTAAACATAATTTATTTTTTTATGAAGAAGATAGAAGTACAACCGTATTCAATAATAAAATATTTTGTGCATCAAAATATATTGATAAACTAAGTGAGTATAATTTAATAATTAATTTTAATAATATAGATGATAACACTAAGAAAATAATATTGAGTAATATAAATAATGAGAAATTATGTACACTAATTGATAGTGATTATAAGTTCTTAGAAGAACCAATTATGTATAAAGTAGGTGATTTAAAATGATTAAGCCAGAACTTTTAGCACCCGCTGGAGATATTAATAGACTTAAATGGGCACTCGATTATGGTGCTGATGCAGTTTATATTGGTGGATATGATTATAGCCTAAGGGCTAATGCTAATAATTTTAGTGTTGATGAAATAAAAGAATCTTGTGAATATGCTCATAAGTATGGAAAAAAAGTATATGTAACTGTAAATATGATTTTTCATAATGAAGATTTTAAAAATTTAGATGAATATTTAATAATGTTAGACAAAATAGGTGTTGATTCGTTAATTATAAGTGATTTTGGGGTAATATCAAGAATTAAAAAATTGAATCTTAAAATTCCTTTCTTTATATCAACTCAAATGTCTACAACTAATTACGAAACTGCAAATTTTTATAAATCTTTAGGCGCTTATAGAGTAGTACTTGCTAGAGAATGTTCAAAAGAAGATATAATTGATATTAAAAACCATTCTGATATAGAAGTTGAAACATTTATTCATGGTGCGATGTGTACATCATACAGTGGAAGATGCGTGATGAGTAATTATGTAACTCTAAGAGACTCAAATAGAGGTGGCTGCTCACAAATATGTAGATTTAGTTTTAATAATGAAAATAATCCTCAATTTTCAATGTCAAGTAAAGACTTAAATATGGTAGATTATATAGAAGATATGATGAGGATAGGTATAGAATCATTTAAAATCGAAGGAAGAATGAAAAGTTTATATTATATCGCAACTGTTACAAATGCTTATAGAAATTTAATAGATAAAATTTATGAGAATAAAATTACTCTTAAAGAAGTAGAATATTATAAAAAAGTATTAAATAGATGTTCAAACAGAGAAAATACACCTCAGTTTTATGATAAGTATCCTAAAGTTAGTGAACAATATTTTTCTGGAAGAGAAGAAGTAAGTAATCAAGATTTTTTAGCGGTGGTAATTTCTTATGATGAAGAAAGTAAATTTGCTACTATTGAACAAAGAAATTATTTTGAAATAGGTGAGGAAGTTGAAATATTTGGGCCTAATATGGATACAATAAAATATAAAATAAATAAAATAATAAATGAATTAGGTGAATCTATAGATAAAGCTAACCATCCACAAGAAACATTAAAAATAAATGTTCCTAATATGGTTTACAAAGGAGATATTGTGAGGGTACATATTTCTTGACAAATATGCTAATTTATAGTATCATTAATTGGTCAAGAAGAGGAGAGATACAAAATGACTAATAAAGAGATATTTTTAACTAGTGAAGGTTATTTAGAATTAGAGAAAGAACTTAATTATTTAAAATTAGAAAAAAGACCTAAGGTAATCACTGCTTTGAAAGAAGCAAGAGCTTTGGGTGATTTATCAGAAAATTCAGAATATGATGCAGCTTTAAATGATCAAGAAGCTACAGAAAATAGAATAAAGCAAATAGAGCACTCATTGGAGCATGCTGTAATTATAGATGAAAGTACTTCTAATGATGGAACTGTAGGTATTGGTTCAACTGTTATATTACAATATGATGGTGATGATGAAACCGAAGAATACAGAATAGTGGGAAGTGCTGAAGCGGATCCATTTAATAATAAAATATCAAATGAATCTCCGATTGCTGCTGCAATTCTTAATAAAAAAGAAGGTGCTACTGTGGAAGTCGCATCACCCGATGGAGTTTATAAAGTGAAAATTGTAAATGTTAATTAACATTTATATTTTTTTTTGATAAAATAAATTTATTAAGGAGCATTTATGATTGAGGTATTATATGGAATTCAAAATGAACTTATTGATTCATATGTTAATAATTATATTAAAAAATTAAATATCTATAATATAATTAAAATAGATTATGAAGAGTCAAACATAGATGACATTGTTGAAGAAGCATCATGCTTTGACTTGTTTGGAGATAAAAAAGCACTAATTATTTATAATGCTTACTTTTTGACTGCCAAAGGGTCACTTGATAGTAAAATCTTTGAGAGTTATTTATCAAATCCTAATCCTAAAACAATAATGTTTTTAGTTGTTAATAGTGAAACTTTAGATGAAAGAAAGAAAGTTTTAAAATTAATTAAAAAAAGTTATAAAGTAAAAGAATTTAATAAATTTAGTGAGTCTGAGGCTTTTAAATATGTAAAAGAATCTTTTAAAAAATATAATTATATTATTGATGAATTAAGCATTAAAAAAATAGTTGAATATTTATCAATTAATTTTGGATTATATGATAATGAAATAAATAAATTAAAATTATATAAATATGATGAAAAAGTAATTGAACTACAAGATGTGCTTGATATTACTTCAAGATTTCCGGAAGATAATGTTTTTAAGCTAGTAGAAGCTGTTATAAATAATCAAAAAGAAGAAATATTTAGTTTATT
This sequence comes from uncultured Muribaculaceae bacterium, assembly GCA_964561095.1. Classification (GTDB taxonomy): domain Bacteria; phylum Bacillota_I; class Bacilli_A; order RF39; family UBA660; genus CAZLNV01. The sequence goes on from CAZLNV010000004.1 coordinate 37,477, forward strand.
TTCTGATATAAAAAGTTTAGGTACTGATGAAATCTCCTTGTTAGCTCTTTTATCAAGCCAATTTAGATTTATGTATCAAGTGAAAGTTCTTATGAATGACGGAAAAACTAAGCAAGAGATAATCACTATATTAGCTTCTCATCCTTACAAAACAGAAATGACTATGAAAAAAGTGGGTTCTTTTAAAGAAGAAAAGATTTTAGATATACTTCATGAATTAGCTCTTATAGATGTAAAAATTAAAACTGGTGAGATAGATAAAACTAATGCGATTGAAAATTTTTTCTTAAATTTATAAAAAAATTACTATAAAAAGTAGTGCAATAAAATAAAAAAAATTAAATTAAAAAATGTTACTTTTTATGTAGACATTTTAATTTTTTGTATTTATAATAATGAGTTAAGTGGGAGGTAAAATTATGATAAAAACCAATTTACCAGTTATCCTTTTAAAAGGGTTAATTTTACTTCCAAATGGTGAGGTCAGAGTTGAACTTATCAATCCAATTAGCAAAAAGGTAATTAATATATCAAAACTTTATCATGACGATGAGGTATTAATTGTATGTCCACTTAATACTTTAGAAGAATGCCCGGACACAAGTGATTTACCTAAAATAGGTGTTACTGGTAAGATTAGGAGTTCAATAGAACTTCCAAATGGTGGGATGAGAGTAGTCATTAATGGAATTGAAAGAGTTAAGGTATATAGTTATGTTAATTATTCAAATGAAGAAGATGTACTAGAAAGTATTGTTACGCCAATTGGTGTGGTTGAAGTTGATGAAATAGAAGAAACTGCAGTACTTAGAAAATTAATGAGCGAATTAGATAACTATATAACTACTTGTTCTCATATATCAAATTCAATTATGTCTCAAATAAAAGGAATAATAGATTTAGACAAATTAACAGATATTATTGCTAATTTTATGCCTCTTAATTTTGACAAGAAAATAAATCTTATGTTAGATGCTTGCGCAATAAGCAGAGCTAAATATTTGATTAAAGAAATGTCTATTGAAACTGCGATATATGAACTTGAGAACAAATTAGATAAAGATTTAAAACAAGAATTAGATGATGCTCAAAAAGAGTTTATATTAAAAGAAAAAATAAAAGTTATTAGGACAGAACTAGGTGAAGAAGATAATAAAAACTTAGATGCTGAAAAATTTGAAGAGAGATTAAATTCTATTTCCTGTTCTTCTAAGATTAAAAATAAATTAGAAAAAGAAATAGAAAAATATAAATTAATACCCGAAACTTCTCCGGAATTATCAATTACTAGAAATTATATTGATTCTTTGCTTAGAATACCTTGGGAAGCAAGGACAAAAGATAGAACTAATTTAAAAGAAATAGAAAATAGTTTAAATGAATCACACTATGCACTGAAAGAAGTAAAATCAAGAATTATAGAGTATATCGCGGTTAAAGAGAATTATAATAATTCAAAAAGTCCAGTTATTTGTTTAGTTGGGCCTCCCGGTGTTGGTAAAACAACATTTGCTGAATCAATCGCAAAAGCTCTTAATAAAAAATTTGTTAAAGTATCACTAGGTGGAATTAATGATACTTCTGAAATACTTGGACATCGTCGTACTTATATTGGTGCCAACCCGGGTAAAATAATTTCAGGAATGATTAAATGTGGTGTTAAAAATCCTTTACTCTTACTTGATGAAATTGATAAATTAACTAAAGATTTTAGAGGAGACCCTGCTAGTTCTTTACTTGAAATATTAGATCAGAATGGAAACAATAGATTTGTTGATAATTATATTGATGAAGAAGTTGATTTAAGTGAAGTATTATTCATTGTAACTGCCAATGATGTTTACAATATACCTCCAGCTTTGTATGACAGACTAGAAATTATTAACATCAATTCATATACTGAATATGAAAAGTTTAAAATAGCTAATAATTATTTAATTAAAAAAGCATTACTAAATAATAATTTAACAGACTCTATTAAATTTAGTGACGGCGCTATAAACTTAATCATTGATGAATACACTAAAGAAAGTGGTGTAAGAGAATTAGATAGATTGATTAATAAAATAATAAGAAAAATAATTACAAAGTATAAAAAAGAAAACAAAAAAATTAAAAATATTAACATAAAAAAAGAAGATATTGTTAAATATTTAGGAATTTCAAAATATCCAGTGAAAACTAATATTATTAAAACTTCTGGTTTAGTAAAAGCTCTTGCGTGTTCTTCACTTGGTGGCTCTATAATTGAAATAGAATGTGTATTTATAAACGGAAATAATAATGTAAAATCAACAGGTAGTTTAGGAAACGTATTAACCGAAAGTATTGAAATATCTCTTAGTTACGTGAAAAGCAATATGAATTTATTTCATTTAAAAGAATCTATGTTTAAAGATAAAGATTTGCATATTAATTTAAAAGAAGGAGCTATTCCTAAAGATGGACCATCCGCAGGAGTGGCAATTACTACTGCTATTATAAGTGAACTATTAACTACTATAGTGGACTCTAAAATATCGTTTACTGGTGAAATATCACTTAAAGGAGATATTTTGAGAGTTGGTGGTATTAAAGATAAATTAATCGCGGCAATTAAAGATGGTATAAAGATAGTTTATTTACCAATTGATAATAAAGCTGATGTGCTTTTAATAGATGATGATATCATTAAAAAATTGAATATTAAATATGTAGAAAATTACAAAGAAATATTTGAAGACATTTTTCACATATAAAAACTTTTCTTTCATATAATTAGATGAAAGGAGAGTTTTTTTATGAACAATATTATTCCATTTAAAAAAAGTATTATATTTAAAACAAAAATTAGTGAAATCACAGACATTTCTCTAACTCATGATTATAAAATTATGGATGATATGATAGAGGGAGAATTTTATTTAAGTGGGCAATATAAGATGACACAGGCAAGTGTTATAAATGAAGATTTTTATTATAATATTCCGTTTAGTATTGCTTTAGGAGATAGAATAAAAAAGGAGACTATTAATTTAAAATTAGATGATTTTAAATATTCATTTAAAAATGATACGTTTACCATGAATGTTGATTTGAATATGGAATATGAACAGGAAGAAGAGGAAAGAAGTGTCGAAGAAGTAATAGAGAAAGATAAAGAATTAAAAGATGATGAAAAAATAGAAATAGAAAATCAAACAAAAATAAATGGCGTTGAAAGTGAGATAGATAATACCACTATAAATAGTTTATTATCAAATATAAATAATACTAATAAATTTACTACATATAAAGTACATATCGTTAGAAATGATGATACTTTTGAATCTATCGCGGCTAAGTATAATATCAGTTTAGACAACATAAAAGAGTATAATAAAACTGAAACACTAAATGTTGGTGATAAAGTGTTAGTTCCTTATATATATAATGAATAGTATTTTAAAAGGTAAATCTAGAATTGAAGAAATAGATGGTAATAAATATTTTATAAAACAAAGTAAAAAAAACATTGGCGAGTTATTTGACTATTTAAAACTTAGAAATTTTGATAATATACCAGAAGTTATAGGAACAGATGGTAAAAATATTAAATATAAGTTTATAGAAGAAACAGATTCAAATAATCAAAATAAATATAAAGATTTGGCAAATATTTTATCAGCGCTTCATTATAAAACGGCTTATTATAAAGAAGTCAGTAAGAATAGATATAGAGAAATATATGACAAGTTAAGTGATAAAATAGATTATATGACTGATTATTATAATAAACTAATTGAATCAATAGAAATGGAAATATATCCATCTCCGGCACATTATTTAATAGAAAGAAATTTTAGTATAATAACTGGAGCTTTAAGTTTTGCAAAAAGTGAACTAAAAAAATGGTTTAAATTAGTTGAAAATAAAACAAAAGAAAGAGTAGTCGTGGTGCATAATAATCCCAAATTAGAGCACCTCATTAAAGGGGATAATAATTATCTTACAAATTGGGATAATTATGTGGTTGATACGCCTATTTTAGATTTATATAAATTGTATAAAGATCCTATTATATTTGATAATTTTAAATTATTTTATGAAGAGTATGCAAATAATTTTAAATTAAGTGAAGAAGAAAAAAAATTATTTTTTATATTAATATCATTGCCTCCAAAAATAGAAGAGTTAGATGATGAACTATTAAATACAAAAAATATAAAAAGTATAATAAATTATCTTTATAAATCAAATGAATTAATTACCTTTATAAATTCTGATAAAGAAGTAAACGATTAGTACAATTAAAATAAGTAAAATTATAACATTTATTCTTAAGGGAAATATTAATGTAAATATAATTTGCCATAAAAGTAGAAGGCATAGTATTAATATTATAATTACATCATATATTTCTTTATTTTTTTTATAAACATCGTATAAGTTTTTAAATTTCTTCATGATTATTCACCCAATATATTATATTAGTTTATATTTTTATAAGTTCATTAAAAGTCTTTGATTTTTAATGATTTTTGTTTTATAATTTATACTAGGGAAGTGTATATATGAAAAAAGGATTTGCAACAATGACAATTGTTTATTCATTTTTAATAGTTTTTATACTAGTTTTACTAGTTTTACTATCTTTATACACTCAAAAATCACGTTTAGTAGATTCAATTGTATCTGAAAGTAAAGAACAATTAGAACAAGCAAATAGTATAGAAGAATTTAATTATACTGGTGGATATCAAGAATGGGAAGCACCCTTAAATGGATATTATAATATAGAAGCGTGGGGGGCAAGTGGCGGTGATTCAACGTATTCAACTGGAGGAAATGGTGGATATACAAGTGGAAAAATATATTTAGAGCAAGGTAAAAAATTATATATATATGTTGGAGGCAGCGCAGCATCCGGTGGTTATAATGGTGGAAGCGATAATACAACATATGCTGGTGGTGGTGGAGCAACAGATATAAGATACTTTAAAAATACTACTCCAGATACTTCAACTTTACTTTGGGACAATCCAACTGGATTAAATTCAAGAATAATGGTAGCTTCTGGTGGTGGAGGGGCAGCATTAGAAGAAAATGGTTTCAGCGAAGGGTTGCTTATTGGGTCTAGCGGTATTTCTCGATTTCAGAGTGATTCCACAGCAGTATCAGCTGGCGGAACCCAGATTTCAGGTGGAACAGGTGCTACGACTTTCAATACAGGTGGAACTGGCACATTTGGCATTGGAGGAATATTATCTGGCAATAATGCAGGCGGTGGCGCAGGCTATTATGGAGGCGGAAGTGGAATATATGAAGATTATAATGAGCAAACAGGAGTTTCCGGGGCAAATGGTTCATCATATATAAGTGGATATGCAGGGGTTAACTCAGTAACTTCTGGAAGCACAGATAATCCAAGAAATCATGCAAATATCACAAAGCATTATAGCGGAAAATATTTTTTAGACGGAAAAATATCGGCTAGAACAATTAGTGGTAATGGGAAAGTAAAAATAACATACATAGGATTACCTCCTACAAAAGTTAACACTTCACTAAATAGTGTAAGATATATAAAAGACTGCACAAATGGAAGCAACTCAAACACATCTAATCATTGGATGGAATTTCAAGCAATATATGGTGGAGAAAATAAAGCTTCAGGAAAAGCTATAGATATACTTAATGTTTCTACATCTGCAGTAACTACATATTCAAGTAATAATGCAAGTGGGGCAACTGATGGAAATATAACGGGAAGTATGTTAGATGCTGGTGCTGGCGAATTATGTGCAATCATTGATTTAGGAGCATCATATGATTTAGATGAAATAGCTGTATGGCATTATTGGGAAGACGGTAGAACATATAATAA
>CAZLNV010000005.1:0-4252 GCA_964561095.1 uncultured Muribaculaceae bacterium
TTTTTAATAAACTCTGTTAATGAAATTTAGTTTACTGATTTGCAAATTGAAGATTAATATCTTTTTAGTGTGTTATCATTATATTTTTATAATCCAATAAAAAAGTGTTTATATTGAATAAACACTTGCTTGTTTTTTATCTTTACCTTTTCTTTCGTATTTAACTACTCCATCTATTTTGGCAAATAATGTGTGATCTTTACCCATTCCTGTATTCTCTCCTGGATAAATTTTAGTTCCTCTTTGTCTATAAATTATAGAACCGGCAGTAACAACTTCACCATCACTAGCTTTAGCGCCAAGTCTACGCCCAGCAGAATCTCTTCCGTTTTTAGTAGAACCAACACCTTTTTTAGATGCAAATAATTGTATATTTAATTCTAAAAATTTCATCTTATTCCTCCATTATTTTAATATTTTTTTTGTATTTGCTTTCAAGTTCACTCATCATATTTAACATATTTTCTAATAATTTATTAGTAATTTCATCTTTTTTAATATTAATAATCTCATTAGAATCATTATAACTTATTGAATTATTATCAAATAGTAATATAGAATTAATTGTTGTAATGTATATAGAAGATGCTGAAGCACATACTATATCTTTACCTAACCTATCATATTCTGTATGACCATTCAACTTCACATATTCAATGATATTATTAACTTTTTTATATTTAATAGTTAGCATGACTTACTTCACTTCTATTTTTTTAATAACTAATTTAGTGTACGGTTGCCTATGACCTTGAGTTTTTCTATATTTCTTTTTAGGTTTATATTTAAACACTTTAATCTTTTTGTTTTTACCGTGTTTCAAAACTTCAGCAGTAATACTAGCGCCTTTTACAAAAGGTGCTCCAACTTTACCATCAACATATAAAACTTCTTTAAAAGAAACTTCTTTACCTGATTCAGTATCTAATTTTTCAACAAAAATTTCATCATTTTCACTTACTAAATATTGTTTACCACCAGTAATAAATATTGCTTTCACTTATAATTCCCTCCTTCAATCAGACTCGCCTTTAAGGTGACTTATGCTTATAAACCTTTTTAGCGCGGTTGTAGAGAAAGATTTCTACAAACAAGTAGATTTTAGCATAAATACCCCACCATGTCAAACTTTTTTACTATATAAAGTATGTAATATTTATATACGTAGAACTCTATTTATTGGATTGTTTTTTTTCAACACTTTTTTAGAACTATTTCTCAATTCGTCTAAAGTTATTATCTTTTTTTGCGTTTCTTCCTCTAAATATTTAATATATTGATCTAAAAATGCTATAACGCTTTCTTCTCCAGAAGATATAGCTTTGTGTATTTCATCTAGTTTATACGGTAAAGGAAAGCGAATAAGCTTATATAGTGGCATACCAATTAAAGTATGAAATATTACGCTATTACTAATTGATAGATTATTTTTCTTAATCTCTTCATCATACTCATCAAAACTTTCATAATAGTCGGTGTCTATATAATATAAAGTCTCATCTGATAAAATTGTATTTTGTAGCCAAAGATCCCTAATTTCAATACAATTTTTCGATAAAGATACAACCTCTTGCTCTAAAAGACTAGCTTTATTTAAAATATTGCTAACTTTTGCTTTTCCGTTTGTCTTACTTTCTTTATATGGAGTAATATAACCCAATATATATTTTGGATTTTGAGAATTATCTACAACTAATTCACTTGGAAAAAGTATGTAGTTGTAATTAATCTTTTCAAATTGAAGTAAACTCCCAAATAATTGCTCATCAAAGGAAACTGCATTATAAAACATTTTATACACTTCACTTTGACTTATTTTAAAGCAGTCAGCAGTTGTACCACTATCTAAAAATTCACATTTAAATTTATTATAATTTTTTCTTAGTTCTTTATAATCTATCATTTTACTGTTTTAAAGCCTTTCTCAAACCTTTTACTGTTTTAATCTCGGTTTGCGTTAATTCTTGCAAATACTTTATATACTCTTCTAAAAAATAACTAACAAATATTTCTCCCACAATAACACTCCTTGCTAATATTTCCATTTTTATACTCATAAATGGTGAGTGTTCATAAAGTGAATGCATAGTTATTTTTTCAAATATCTCATAGTTCAACATTTCTATATTGCTTTTTTTATTTATTTTAATTTTAGGACTGTGAGAAAATAAATCTGTGTCAATAATATATATTCCACCATCATTTATTATAATGTTATCAGATGATAAATCTCCTAACACAATTGAATATTCAGTTGTAAGAATATTTACTTCTTTTTCCAAAATTTTTATCATTTTTAATAATAGAAGTAAATTGGCATTATAAAACAGATCATCTTGTATATATGCTTTTTTATATCCATCTATTTCATCACATTTTTTGACATCATTTATAACTAATTCTTTTGGAAAAATAATGTGTGCAAAATTTAAACCTTCAAAAAAAACCAAATTTCTAAATATAGAATCTCGTTTATCAATCGGTTCTTTAAATTCTTTATATGCTTCTATCTCACTTATTTTGTAGCACTTAGCGAAGAATCCTTCCCCAATTAAATTGCTTTGATAATTTGGATTTTCACTCTCAAATTGTTTAGTACTTATCATAACCAATCTCCCCTAAAAAGTGTTTATTATTATACCAAAAATATAAAAAAAAGTCAATTTGTATACTTCTGTTTTTTATGTTATTATTATTCTAGAGGTAGGTGTTAGGTATGTATGATGTTATTATTGTTGGAGCTGGTCCTGCCGGACTATTTGCAGCTTATGAATTAATTACAAAGAATAAAAAATTAAAGATTGCTCTAATAGACAAAGGAAAGAAAGCAGAAAATAGGATTTGCCCATTAAGCAGAACTAAAGAAAAATGTATTAATTGTAAACCATGTGGAATTTTATCGGGATTTGGGGGTGCAGGAACATTTTCTGATGGGAAGCTAAATTTTATTCCTAAATTAGGAAAAAGTGATTTATTTAAGTATATGGGTAAAGCTGAAGCTTACAAATTAATTGATGAAACGGAAGAAATATTCACAAAATTCGAAATGGATAGTAAAGTATATCCTACTAACATGGATGAAGCACTTGAATTAAAAAGAAAAGTAGCCACTATGGGAGCTGAACTTTTAATTATTAAACAAAAACATTTGGGAAGTGATCATTTACCTAGTTATATAAAAGATTTTACAAACTTTTTAGAAAAATCCGGAATTGATATATATGAATCCCTTATGGTAAAAGATATATTCGAAGATGAAAAAAATATTTTACACGTTATAGGTGATGATAATAAAATAAAAGAATTAACAGCCAAAAATGTAATAGTTGCTCCTGGCAGAACAGGTGCTAAATGGGTACAGGAACTAGCTGATAAATATAAAATAGAATATATATCTCAAAGCATTGAAATTGGCGTTAGAGTTGAAGTTAGAAAAGAAATATTATCTAGTATTACTGATATTATATATGATCCAACAATTTTTATTAAAACAAAAACATACAACGATGAGATTAGAACATTTTGTACAAACCCAGGAGGATTTGTGGCAAAAGAAAATTATGAAGGCGGGTATATATGTGTTAATGGACATTCTTTAAAAGAAATCAAGTCAGAAAATTCAAATTTTGCGTTTATATCTAAAGTGAATTTAACACATCCTACTACAAATACTCGCGAATATGGAGAAAGTATTGCCAGAATTGCAAATGTTTTAGGAGACGGAAAACCTATTATTCAAACTCTTAAAGACCTTCGCCAAGGAAGAAGAAGTGAATGGCATAGAATTGATAAAGGATTTGTTGAACCAACTTTGAAAGATTGTGTAGCTGGAGATCTTGCATTAGTTCTTCCGCATAGAATAATCCTAAACATTTTAGAAGGGCTAGAAACATTAGATGAAATAATACCTGGAGTAAATAATGGAGAAACACTTTTATACGGACCGGAAATAAAGTTTTTCAGTAACGAAATCATAACTAATAATAATTTTAAAATAGATAATCATAATATATATTTTATAGGAGACGGAGCCGGTAAAGCTGGCAATATTGTCACTGCTGCAGCTACCGGATTAGTAGCGGCTAGAGATATATTAAAAAAAAATAAAGATTAAAACTTTATTTTTTTTTGTATAATTTTTGCTAAAATATTTGCAAAAATTATTGAACATATAACTATTATTATTACTATAAAAATATTTAATTTATTTTTGGTATCTACTATAGGTGTGGGATTATTCGTGATTGGATTA
>CAZLNV010000005.1:4352-40484 GCA_964561095.1 uncultured Muribaculaceae bacterium
TTTATTATTAAAATTTATATTTATTGTGTATACTTTTTCTAAACCACTTTCTGATAAAACTTTCAATAATACTACATTATTTCCTACATTTAATTCAACTTTTCTAGGACCAAAATTATTTACAAAATTAGATTTTATATCATTTAGCTCTGCTTCTATCTCTAAACTTGTTGCTGTTTTGTCGTCTATGTCTATATCATATGTTGTTTGAGAATTTTTTAATTCTATGTTTTTTGTTTGTGTTCCTATTAACAAAGATAATGATTTTATTGTATTATCAATAGATTTATTTGTTTTTCTTGTTATCGTTATATAATAATTTGAAATTTTAGAATTGTCTGCAGATGTAACAATTATTGTAAATTTATTTTCTCCTACTTTTAAAGTTTTTTCTCCTGTTCCTATCATTTTGGCTGAAGTTGAAGCTGTTGCATTTATAATAATAGAAGATACATCATATTCAACAATTGCTGTATAATTTGATATATTCGAATTAAATATTGGACTTAACGAACCTTTACTTAACGATAATGAAGTTAATTTTGCTTCAGTTGAAAGGCTTTTATTTACATTTATTATATATGTTTTTGTTGTTACCCCATCTGCTGCTGTTACTACTACATTAAATGTATTTGTGCCATAACTTAATGTTTTAACTCCCGTCCCTGTTACACTTGCATTTGTATCACTTTTTGTTCCATTTATTGTTATTGATGATATATTTGCCGCTACATTTAGTGTATAACTCGTTGTATTTTTATTAAATGTTGGACTTATATTATATCCTGTCACCGATAGACTCGATAATGTTGCATCATTTGACACTATATTAATAGTTTTTTCTCCTCCAGAAACACTTACTGGATTAGCATTATTATCAGAAGTCGATAAATTTCCTATAGAAAATGTACTATTTCCTAAAGTTGCTACTTCTTTTACCGTAAAATTAAGTGTATATATTGTCTTATCTGCATTAATTGGATTTTGAAATTGTATACTTCCTATCGAAAATATATTATTACCATTTGTCTTAGGATTACTAAATTCTGTCCAGCTATTTAATGTATTATTTAGTGTTGCACTATTTAATGTAAATTTAATAGAATCATAATTTATTTTTCCTTCTATTCCATATATATCTGGGTCTTCGTTCTCAACATCAACATATATGCTAACATTGAAATTTTCTCCTCTTATTACTTGACTAGTTGTTGATTCTGGTCTAATTACTAGTGCTTTTATATTTATACATAGGAATAATATGCTTAGTGTAAACAATATTAGTATTACTTTTCTTTTCATCTTTTCACCTAATTTCCATACATTTTAACTGCGAGTTGCATTATATCAAAAAAGTCTATTCCTGTATTTTTGTTTATGTTTCCCGCCTTTTCATAAGGTCCTATCAACTTTGCATCACTTTGATATAAATGCCTTCCTATTTTCATTATATCATTTATATTTGAAATTCCATCTCCATTGGTATCTCCCATTATCGATATATAATAATCATTCATATCTACTTTTATTATTTGACCTGTCTTAATTACATTTCCAGCTATTGTCTCTCCATCGGATTCATAAATATTATAATTATTTAAATTTGTAAGTATATTTGATACAAAAGTAGCTCTATCTATTCCTGTTCCTATTTCTTCTATCAATATATACTCATCTTCTATTATATATTCCGATTCTTCTACCAGCTCTATCGGTTCTTCTTTCTTTACTACTATTGTATATGTTTTTGTTGTTACCCCATCTGCTGCTGTTACTACTATATTAAATGTATTTGTGCCATAACTTAATGTTTTAACTCCCGTCCCTGTCACACTTGCATTTGTATCACTTTTTGTTCCATTTATTGTTATCGATGAGACATTAGAATTTACATTAATACTATAACTAGTTGTTTGAGAACTAAAAGTTGGTGTTAATGAATATTCAGTAATTGAAAGATTAGACAAATTAGCATCCGAAGAAACTACATCTATATTAATTGATCCAGAAATAGCACCTAAAGACTCTCCATCTGCACCTGAAACCGTTAAGTTACTTGTCGAAATAGTACTACTACCAAAACTTGCATTAGATTTAACGCTAAAATTAAGTGTATATATTGCCTTATCTGAGGTTATTGGATTTTGATATTGCAAATTTGCTATTGAAAAAATATTATCAGCATTTGTTTTTGGATTACTAATCTCGTCCCATTGTTCTATAACATTAGTAGGGATTAAATCAGCATTCATAACTGCGCTATTTAATGTAAACTTAGTCGTGTCATAATTAATTTTTCCAATGATTTTATATATATCAAAGTCTGATTCATTCATATCAACTGATATTGATACATCAAAATTCTGACCTCTACCAACTTCAGTTTTTACAGCTGCTGGTGAAACTACTAATGAATTAACTATTATATTTACAGTCGCTTCTTTACCATCCCTATAAAAAGTTAGAGTGGATGTTCCAGGAGATGTAGCAACTAATTCTGTGTTAGAATTAACTCCAAATATAGTTTCATTTGAAACACTAATATTATTAGAATACTTTGTTAAAGTAGAATTTTCTATTAATGTAGAGTGCTTTGTTAAAGTAAATTGTATATTATTTATTACATCGCCTATAACATAACTGTAAGTTTCTGCTTTAGGTGATATTGAAGTTACATAATCTCCATTAGTTATGTAGTCCCACCAATTATTTGAATACCCATCATTTGTGTATCCAGTCACATGAGGCATTAATGAAAACCACCAACGATGATGTTTTCTCGCATCACTAATTGTCCCAGTAAGTGGAGAATTTAGATAAGCTGTTGTAGGATTAAAATAAGTAAGAGAAGCAGTACTTGTTAAATTTGGATAATTCTCCCATTCTTTCCACTTACTAAGTACATTATTTGTTGTATTTGCCCAATCATAATCGGTTTCACTATTAGGTGAAAAGTGAACATTGCCTACTCCTGATAAACCCGTTCCCTTTGTTGCATTTGAACGTTCATTTAATGTAAATTTATCCCATAGATTAAGAGTATCATAGTTATTAACAGTTATACTAGAATGATTTAAATCATAACAACTATTGGAAATTGAATTAAATACATTTGATAAAATGTTTTCAGTAGCATGAGCATTACATTCAAAATTCGCATCTGGTCTTGATATTGAAACATTAATTATTTTATAATTTATTGAATTATTGATAAGCTGGGCACCATTTATCCAGTAAGCGGTTTTTCCTACCATTATTGACTCAAATCCTTGTGTCACATCAACATTAACAAGCCATACTTGATCAAATTCTCCAGCTGCTCTTTTTGCAGTTAAATTAAATTTGTTTACTAAGTATTCATAATCTAAAGAATATGCAGGAATAGTTTTTACAAATTCATTATCCCAAAAACCAAACCAGCCATTGTTAAATATGCTCAGCCATGTATCTTCATCAATAGTTTTTGTTACAATTCCACTTGGAAGAGTCAAATTATTTTTGTATGTTGCAAATTCATTAGTCTTAATTGTCTCAACTATATCAACATCAATAGTACCATGTGAACTATATTCTATATCAGTTACTAATTCACTTATAGCTTGTTCCTTATTTTGGCCTAAGCAAACACTAGCATTTTTTCCAGCACAAGATACACCTGATACAGTTCCCTTTGTCAAAATCGGGTCTAACTCTAATATCAACACTTTCAATGTTTTGGTTGGCGCATTTGATATAGTTTGTGCATAATTATATTCTTCAAGTGGCACTATATCATTAGGATTTAAGCCAAATGTTTTAGTTCCTAACAACAAGTATATACTAAAAGCAGTAATTCCCATTACTAGTAAACCTAATACAATTAAATTTTTCTTTGTCATAAACTTTTTAATTTCAACAAATTTTCTTATTTCTTTCATTTGTAAACCTACCTTACTATAAAAATTATAACATAACAAAAACATTTTTACAATTGTCATTTATATCTGCTTTTTAAATATTCTTCTTCACTTAATATTTGATTGTTTTCTATTATTTTATGCCTTTTACTTCTTTTTATTTTTTTTATATTATTTATTAATTTTCCTTCTTTAAATTTAAAATTATATAAATATCTCTCTAATATAAACTTATTGAATTTTGCCCTATGCATATTTATTTCATTAAATATATTTTTGATTAATATAATGGACAAAAATATAAATATTTTTCTTTTTTCAAATATAGCTACAATAAATATAGTAACAAAAGATATAATAATTAATATAATATTAGACTTTTTATATGAAAATATTTTTTCTAATAATAAATTTAGCAATTTGGAACCATCTAATGGTATAATAGGTAAAAAATTAAAATATAATAGTGTCATATGAAGTGTAGAAACTATATTAAAATTGATTTCAGTAATAAGTCCACTTCTATATAATATTAATATAATAATATAAAATATTTCTTGTAACAAAGGACCGCCTAACAATATTACTAATTCATTTGACATAGATGAATTTAATAGCACATCATATTTTGTTATTCCCCCAAAAGGATATATCATTACTGCACCCGATTTAACTTTTACAAAAGATGCTAACAACAAATGTCCTAATTCGTGAATAGTTATTAATAGTAGCAATATAAATACATAGTTAAAATAACCTCCTAAAAAAGAAATAAGTAAAAATATATATGTAATATTACTTACATGAATATTAGTTAATATATTCTTTATAATCTAAAAATTCTCCATTTTTTTGAAATACTAGATATAAATTATCTTTTAAAGTGGCAAAGGAAGTGTTTTTGTTTACATAATCATATAAATTTACATTGATATTATCAATATTACCATACCAAACATCGACACCATTGCTTTGCTGAACAATTAAAACATTTCCATATCCTTCTTTTTCTCCTATGAAAACTACTATTCCACTATCAAGAAAAGAGGCACTCTCTCCATTTTTAGTTTTAAGCGATACACCATCTTTATATGTTTGATAATCTGTATAATTAATTTCGTTATTTAAGCTAACTGTTTTACTTTTATCATCAGCTTTTTCAAATATTCCTTTATATAATTTATTTATTTTAGAAAAATTAAAATCTGTTTGAAATAATTCTTCTTTTATTAATTTTTTTGTATTATCACTTAATTTGCACATAGCTAAAACACTTACCGCTAAAAATGCGCTAACAATTAGTTTTGCTATAAAACCTTTTAAAAATTTAAATTTAGTATGTCCACTTTTATTTTTTTTATATTCTTCTAAAGTCATATCATCACCCTAAAAAATATATATGACATTTATTTATTTTTATTCATTGTTTCATAAAAACTATAGTATGTATTGTTTCCAAATATTATATGATCAATTAATTTAATTCCCATTACATCACCAGTTTTAATAAGTATTTCTGTAATATCTATGTCTTGGATACTTGGACTAGCATCTCCTGAAGGATGATTATGCATCACTATTACAGATGAAGCACTTGTTAATAATGCTTCTTTAAATATTTCTCTTGGATGTATGACTGATTTATCAATAGTTCCTTTAAATAAAGTAATAAACTTAATTACATTTTTCTTTGTATCCAAATACAAAGCACAAAATTTTTCTTGCTTTAAATTATCAAATTCACTTCTATAAATATTATAAGTATCTATTGTAGAATTAACTTTTAATTTTTCTTTATCTTTTACATAATGAACTCTTTTTCCAAGTTCAACAGCCGCCTGTATTTGACAAGCTTTTACATTACCTATTCCTTTTATCTTACTAAGCAAATTTATACTTGCATCTTTTAAATATTCTACACCACCCAATTCTTTTAATATAATCATAGACAATTCTTTAGAATTAATATTCTTTGTCCCACACTTTAAAATAATTGCTAAAAGTTCTTCATTTGATAAAGACTCTACACCATAATTATTTAATCTCTCCCTCGGTTTCTCTATTTCTAACATTTCCTTTATTTTCATATTTTTTGTTTTAATAACATTTATTTTTTAAAAATTTTTTATTATAAAACTATATTAAATTTTATTATCTTTTTTAATGCAATCTCCTTCATAACTTTTTAATATTTCTTTATTAACGGCATATATTGTTTCTTTATCCTCTGTCTTATTTAAAAGATAATCATAAGTCTCAAGATTTTTAATAAACTTCTTACAATAAATGTTTTTACTCCTCATATATATATTATTGCCATTTTTTGTGTAAAACACTTTTATTTTTTCAATATTATCTAAACTTTTAGAAATTCCTACATACACATGATAAAGATTTAATTCTTTAACAACCAAATAATTTGGCAATGTTTTTGTTATACTACTAACATTGTCATATTTTTTATATGCTCCTATTTGTAAAAAATATACTTCCGTTTCAACTGATTCAGCATCTTTATTATTGTTATAGTTTATAAAAGCAAATAAAGAAAATATTATTCCTAATATTACGGATATTATAATTGTCTTTTTCATATTAACTCCTCGTGTAAATTATACAAAATAAAAACCATAATATTTGTCATATTATGGTTAGTCATTCAATTTATTTAATACATTTTTAAATGTATCTGCTTCAATAATTTTAACCTTATAATTATTCTTGCCTTTTTCATACATACATTCTTCATAGTTTGCGCTTGGGCACAAAAATATATCTGCTTTTTTCTTTACTGATCCGGCTAATTTATACTTCACTCCAGAAATTTCTCCAACTTCACCAGTTGAACTTATAGTACCAGTCCCAGAAATTATTCTGCCCTTTGTAATATCTTCTTCATTCAACATATCATATATTTTTAAAGCTGTCATTAGTCCACCCGATGGTCCAATTTCATTACCTTTAAATTTAAATTCCACCTTTGGATTAGTTACTAACGCTCTTTCATCCGCAATAGATATTCCTATAATATTTTTATTGTTATCATTTTTGATAATAGCGTATCTTTCAATTTCTTTTTCATCATTTATCACTTTTAAATTTATCTTTTGTGAAGTTTTTAAATTTTTTAAAATATCAGAAAATTCATCAACATTTTTAATTTTAATATTATCTATACTTACTATTACATCCCCTACTTCCAAATTTGTTTCTGCATTCTTATAAATATGTAATACACTCACCCCATTTTCTTCAGCATAATATTCCATACCTAATTCATTAAATGCAACCATAATCGCATTTTCATTTACATTATTTAAATATATTTTATTTCTTTCATTAGATTCCTCAATTGTTTCATCTTCGATTTTAACATCATCTAAGGGCACTAAATCCCAAGATGGAATTAAATATGAAGCTAAAACAAATAAAATTGAACCACTTCTCCCTCTTACATATGTCAAATTAAAACTACCCTTACTTTCATAAGAATTATTGATCTTAATTTTATCTTCTAAATTTATTAAACTCCCGGGGCTATATATTTGATAGTCAGTTTTTATTAAAATCATAAGTAAAAATACAACATACACTATTACTAATTTGTAATTGTTTTTTATTATATCTTTAAAAAATTTTTTTATTTTCATCATAAAATCCTCTATAAAATATTATAACATACTAGAGGATATATATGCTTAAAAAGAAAAATATTTTAATATTGATATTTATTTTATTTATAGAAATCATAATATTATTTAATCCAAATATTTTACTAGTATCCGTGAGTGAAGCACTAAATCTATTTATAAATAAATTATTTATTTCTTTATTTCCATTTTTTGTTTTAAATGAAATATTATTAGAGTACAATCTTTCTTATTATATTTCATCTTTAAAATATAACTTTTTATCAAAAATATTTAATATCAATAAAAGCTCCATAAGTATAATTATATTGTCTCTATTAACCGGCCATCCCTCAAATGCCAAATATATAAAAGATTATTTAGATAAGGGTTTAATAAGTGAATCTGAAGCTACAAAATTACTTATTATAACCTTTTTCCCGAGTCCGGTTTTTGTTATAACTGTTGTAGGTTATCTATTATTTAATAATATAGAAATAGGAATATTTTTATTATTAGCAGTTTACTTCATTAATTTCTTATTGGGAATAATAATTAAAAATAAATTTGATATCATTAAAAATGAAAACATACTTTTGCCTATAAATAATAAAAATTTTTCAGTTATACTAAAAAATGCACTGATAAATTCTTTTAGTACTTTATTTTTGATATTAGGAAATATTATTATATTTTTACTACTTTTGAACTTATTCAATGAATATTTTAATTTTACTCCCATAATAAATACTATATTTTCTATATTGATTGAGATTACAAATGGAATTAAAAAAGCTAGTATTTTAAATACTAACTTAGCTCTAAAAATTTCTTTGACTTTATTTGCATTAATGTTTTCTGGGCTATCAATACATAGTCAAGTCTCTAGTATATTGAGTGATTATAAAATAGATTATAAAAGTGTTTTTACTTATAGAATTATAATCTCGATAATATCATTTATTTTTTCATACTTCTTACTAAAGGTACTCTTTTGATTCTTAAAAATTTTAAATATCTATCATACATATAATAACCTAATTTAAGAGCATCCTCTCTTGAAACACTACCCCAATTGATACGTGAATGTGATACTTCATTAAATGGTATTAATGTTCTTTCAAAATATATCTCATCATCATCAGACATTTCTTCATTAATCATTTTACATAAATTTAAATCTAGCATTTCACCATCATAAACAGATTTCACTAACACATGCGCATTGGTTACTCTTTTGCCTTTTTGAAAATGCTCAACCATTCCCAAATATAAATTATCAACCTTATACACTTTATCCATTAGTTATACCTACTCATTTGTTTCATCAATTGATTTACTTGCTTTTGACTTGGATTTCTACCCATTCCTCTCATTAATGCCTTTATCATTTCTTCATTAATTGGTGGATTTTCTTTTAATTGCTTTTTAAATACAGCTTTTGCTATAAAAAAGCCTATTACAATTCCTCCTATTAACCCAAAAATTACATACAAAATATCCCACAACATAAATAAATTCCTCCTACTCAAAATTAATTACTTAATTTATATTATAATAAAATCGAACTTGATTGTCTAGGAATAATTGCACTCTTTTAAATTAATTTTTTTTAAATAAAAATAATCTCCATTTACAAAATCGCATATAAAGATATTCTTTAAATTTTTTATTTCATTAAAAAATTTGGGGTACACCATATTTGTGTTAATAGCCATATGTGAATTCTTAATAGCTAATTTAGTTGTTTCATTCTTATAAAAATCATTTATTATGTGTGTACTCCTATAACAAGTGTAATTATAATTATCATAATTTAAATTTCTTATCAATAAATTGATGTTTTTTTTATCAAAAAAGTTACATGTCCTTTCAAATACTTTATATCCCAATTTAACTTCATTTTTATTTAATTTATAGATGCTTTCTAAAACATGATAAAGTTTATTTGGATCATTTCTAGTTTGATTATAAATATTTTCTTTAATTGAAAAAATATAATAAAGTCTCATTATTCCTCCTTTATTATATTTTATTACAACTAATATAAATTTTTTGTCGTTTTAACTACTCTTGTTTTTTTATTTCTTCTTCTAAAGTTTTATACTTTGGTTCTAAAGTCAACTCTATTACATCACTTGCCATAATGGCTTCTCCCACTTTTTTGGTAAAACTTTTGACATATCCATAATCTTTGAATGTAAATGCTATATTTGTCAAAGATGAATAATTATTCACATCACCCCTAGACCAGCCTTTCATATTCGGCATTGTATAGTTAAACCCATTGGTTAAAAGAAATATTTTATCTTTTTCATTTACTACGCTGCCCTTTTCAGGATATTGATTTATTACTTTTTCACCATCTCCAATTATAATTATTTCAACATTTTTAGTGTTTAGTTCACTTTCTACTGTTTTAACTTCTTGATTTTTATAACTTTTCATATTAAATTGAACTATACTATTTCTAGTATCAGATTCTTTTATTCCTAAATATGTCCCAGTATCCTGAATAAGTCCAGTAACAGCACTACTCATAGCAGAAGAATTTTTTATTTTACTTACAGCTAAATATATAATGACTTTTGGATCATTTCCTGGGAAAATACCTGCAAAACTTCTAACATAGTTTGTATCACCAGTTTGATAGCCTCCACTTTTTGAAGCGATTTGCGCTGTACCAGTTTTTCCTAGTACATCGAATCCTTTAACGTTATATGCTTTACCAGTAGCAATTGGATCTTTTCCATCCACTACGCCTCTCATTAAAGATTTTATAGCTTCAACATTTTCTTTTGATGCTACCTTTTTCACTTCTGTTCTTTTTCCTTCATAAACTGTATCCCCACTATTTGGATCAATAATTTTTGATACTATGTAAGGTTTTAATGTTGTTCCATCATTTGTAATTGCGGTTAACCCTTGAATCATTTGAATTGCGGTAACACTTATACTTTGACCAAAAGAAGCAGACGCTATTTCTGTATTATATTTAAAATTTATAGTCCCATATTGTTCATTTGGAAGATTTATTCCAGTTTGAGTACCAAATCCTAAGTTTGTATAAAAATCAAATAGTTTTTGTCTTCCAACTTTTTGAACTAATTTAATTGCTCCTACATTGGAAGATGCATAAAAAGCTTGATTAAAAGTAATGTTTCCCCACCCTTTCTTGTTCCAATCTTTAATAACCGCATCATCTATCTGTATAGAACCAGATTTATATACCTCAGACCCATTATAAGTGCCATTTTCCATTGCTGCTAAAAAAGAGAATATTTTCATAACAGAACCTGGTTCATAAGTATAGGAGACAAGTGGATCATAATAGGATGTTAAATCTTTGGTATTTGGATCAAAATTTGGTGAAGATGCAACTCCTAATATTGCGCCAGTTTTTGCATCAACAACACTTAAAGTGGCCCATTCAACTTTTGCATCTTCCAATTTTGACATTGCTTGCTCAGTAAACATTTGTATATTTGTATCTATAGTTAAATAAACATCATCACCTTTTTTTGCATCTTGTTTGGTTTCTGGAGTATTAGCAATCTTATATCCATACATATCTTGCTGATATTTTTTATAACCATTTTTCCCGGTTAATATGTCATTATATTCTAGTTCAATGCCAAGTTCTCCAACAATATTGTTCGACTCATCAGTTTTAGCATAACCCAAAGTATATGATAAAAAGTTAGAATTTGGATAGTATCTTTTTACACTTTTAGTAAAAGAAATTCCTGGCAATTCTAGTTCTTCAATTTGTTCTTTCAAAAGTTCAGATATTCCTCTTCCTCCGGGACCTAGTTCTACTTGGTATGTATCATTATTTAATAATGACAGTATTTTTTCCTCAGTCATATTAATAAGTGGAGATAGCATTTTTGCAGTATATTCTTTATCAACTACGTGATATGGCTTATTTATATCTTCTGTTCTCTTTTCACTTAAATATGCGATTACAGTATAACTATTTACATCTTGAGCTAATATTTCACCATTAGCA
Organism: uncultured Muribaculaceae bacterium; assembly: GCA_964561095.1. Classification (GTDB taxonomy): domain Bacteria; phylum Bacillota_I; class Bacilli_A; order RF39; family UBA660; genus CAZLNV01. The sequence goes on from CAZLNV010000005.1 coordinate 15,890, forward strand.
TCATATATGGTACCCCTAGGCGCTACTATAGTTTCATTTTTAATATCTCTATTATTAGCAAATTCTGTCAAATCTATTCCATCAATTTTTTTGCCTAGTGCTACATAATATAGTTTAATAAAAATTAAGCAAAATAAAAGCAAAACAACTATAACAAATATTAAATTTATCCTAACTGTTCTTGCTTTATTCATGATTTAAACTCCTATTCAGATATAATTTTAATGTTACTATTATTATACTCCAAACCATATGAGGTTGCAACACTCTCAACTTTATCCAAAGATGATAACTCATTTATTTTCATCGATAAACTTTCATTCAAATTTTCCTGTTTAGAAATTTTACTCCTAATACTTTCTACTTCTATATTAGTTTTAGATAACATTGCAGAAGAAAAAGCTTGACCCAAAAAATTTCCTATAATTAGTAACCCTATCATAGCATACAAAAATTTTTCACCTTTTAATAAACATATTTTCTTTTTCTTCATAATATCACCTTAAATTTTCTCAATTATTCTAAGTTTAGCACTCCTGCTTCTACTATTTTCTTCTAATTCTTTTTCACTAGGCACTATTGGCTTTTTAGTAATTAACCTAGCCTTTCTTTTCATTTCATTTGGTACATAAGGTAAATCCCTACTTTTAGCATCATCATTGCATAGATTATTAAATACTCTTTTTACTATTTTATCTTCTAGAGAATGAAATGTAATAACACATAATCTCCCATTTTTATTTAATAGATTAAATGCATCCATTATAGAATCTTCTAATATTTTTAATTCATTGTTAACTTCAATTCTTATAGCTTGAAATACTCGTCTTGCTGGATGTGATTTATTTCTATAACTTTCTGGCACACTATTTTTTATAATTTCAGCTAATTCAAGTGTAGTATTAATAGGACGATTTTCAACTATATTTTTTGCAATACTTTTAGCATATTTTTCTTCACCATAGACAAAAAATATTTCCGTCAACGCATGGAGTGGATAATTATTTACAACTTCGTACGCGCTTAAATTAGCATCCTTATCCATTCTCATATCTAAAGGTGCGTCAGTATGATAACTAAATCCTCTCTCAGGTGTATCAAGTTGTGGGCTACTTACCCCCAAGTCAAACATGATACCATCTACTTGTTCATCAATATGATTTTTCATATCCTTAAAGTTAGATTTAATTATTTTAAAATTATTAGAAATTTTACCAAGTCTAGTTTTACTATATTCTATAGCATCACTATCTTGATCAAAGGCGAATAAGAACCCCTCCCTATTCAGTAACTCCAATACCCCGCTTGAGTGACCTCCATAGCCTAAAGTTGCATCAATATATTTGCCAGCTGGATTTATTTTTAATCCAGCAAGTACCTCATTATACAAAACACTCTTATGCATCATAACTCCACATCGAATAAGTGCTCAGACATTTCTGAAAACTTTGATTCATTTTCTTTGAAAAAGTTATCAAATGAATCCTTATCCCATATTTCTAGTCGTTCATTAACGCCAATTATAACGCATTCACGATTTAAATTGGCGTAATGAACTAACGGTGAGGTAATATTGATTCGACCTTGTTTATCGAATTCACATTCAGTGGCACCACTTAAGAAAAATCTCATGAAATTTCTGGCGTCCATTTTTGTGAAAGACAAAGATGTTAATTTCTTAACAATAGAATTCCATTCATCTAAAGAATAAACAAAAATACATTTATCTAATCCTCTAGTAATAATAAATTTTTCCCCTAATTCACTTCTAAATTTAGAAGGAACTATAAGTCTTCCTTTATCATCAATGTTATGATGGAACTCTCCGATAAGCATAATTAATCCCCCACTTTCTTCCACATAATTCCACTGTCTACCACTATCTTACTACACGCAAAAAAAAATGTAAATACATTTTTACACTTTTTAAAAATTATTTACACTTATTCTTCTTTTTTAGATTCTTTTTTCTTAGAACTCTTTTTTTCTTTTTTAACTTCTTCTACTACTTCTTTAGTTTCAAGCCCTAAAACATCTTTGCCTTTATAATAACCACATTTAGTACATGCTCTATGTGGAGCTATAGCGGCTTTGCAATTTGGACAAGTAGTAATAGTTGGTGCATCTTTTTTCAAATGAGTTCTTCTAATTCTCTTTCTAGTTTTACTAATCCTTCTAGCAGGCAATGCGCCAAATAATTGAATGTCTAATTTCATTTTCTTTCCTCCATATCTAATAGTTCCTTTAAATCATTTAACTGATTATCACTTTTTAACTTGCCTTCATCAGTTAAACACCATCCATCCCCACTCTTTTTTATCTTAACATTATCCTTTACGATCCTGTTTGGGATTTCCAGTACAATATTTTCCCACAAAATAGGTAAAATATCAAGTGTATTTGAAACAATTTTATAATTTTTTTCAAATTCTTCATCATTTCCCACGTTTTCTTCAATATTTATTTCAAATGGATACTCAACATCTTCTAAAGATAATGCACAAGGAAGTATCATTATTCCGCTTGCTTTTAACTTTAAACAATAAACATTTTCACCAATATCATTTATCGAACCTTTTAATTCAATTTTACTTAACCTTCTAATATCAGTATTTTTGTAATAATCTATAGGTAGTTCTACTTCTTCATCAATATCTATAAATTCTACAAAATTATTTATTAGAGGTAATAAATCTATTTTCATATTCACCACTCCTTTTTATATATAATATTATACACCATATAAAAAAAACAGCAAGAATACTCTAAGCGCAAATTGTTTCTTTCACTTTAGATTCAGTATCACTCCCAATTATGTTTAACTTATTAAGCCTAAAAGTAAATACTAATGTTAATAATACTATGATAAAATAAAATAATATAACTCCTTTATAATTTTTAACTAAATTTTCCATACGTGTGTCTCCTTCTTATGTTTTAATGTTAACGCAAATAATTGTTTGTGTCAATAAAAAATTAAACATTTGTTTGACAAATTTACATTCGTGTGTTAAGATTAAAATGAAAGAGATGGTAAAATGGAAAAATTAACTGTGAAGCAAGAAGAAGTTTTAACGACAATTAAAAAATATATTGCTAAAAACGGATATGCTCCAACTGTTAGAGAACTATGTGAAGAATTAGAGTTGAATAGTCCTGCTACTGTGTTTGTACATTTAAAGCACTTAATTAATAAAGGATATTTATCTCAAACAAATTCAAAATTTAGAACATTGGAAGTAAAAGTCCCAAATGAGTTTATTAAAAATGATGAAGAAATTGTTAATATTCCTTTATTAGGAAAAATTGCTGCTGGTAATCCCATTGAGGCAATTGAATATCCCGATGAATATTTAGCTTTACCGGCTAATATGATTCCTAAAAATAAAGAAGTATTTTCTTTAAAAGTTCAAGGAGAAAGTATGATAAATATAGGTATATATAGTGGGGATGTTGTTATTGTAGAAAGAAATAATACTGCAAAAAATGGAGATCTAGTTGTCGCACTCAATGAGCAAAATGAAGCAACATTAAAAACTTTTTATAAAGAAGACGGGTACTTTAGATTACAACCAGAAAATGATTTTATGCCTCCTATTATACTAAAAGAAGTAACAATATTAGGAAAAGCAATTGCACTTTATAGAAAATTATAGCAAATGAAAAATGAGTAAAATTTATTTACTCATTTTTTTATTTGTTTGCATACTCAAAGAAATTAAATTTTTTATTAAAGAAAACAAATATTATTTTTAATAGCGCCGCTAAAGGTGTTGCTATAATCATTCCTATTATTCCAAAGAAGTATCCAAATACTAGTAATGATACCAATATAGTTACCGGATGTAAATTCATTTTTTTACCCATAAATAGTGGGGTTAAAAAATTTCCTTCTAATGTTTGAGTTATTAATATAAATACTAAAGTTAAAATACCAATTACATTTGATTGAGCAAATCCAACTAATCCCGCAACTGCTGCTCCCATATATGGTCCAATATAAGGAATCAAATTAGTAATTGCACACACAAGTGCTATTAATAAAGGTGCCTTTAACCCAATAATTGAAAATCCCAAAAACGAAATTATCATTAGCATTAGTGATAAAACTAATGTCCCTTTTACATAATCATATACTACTTCACTGATTTGATGTAATAAATCTTGAACTTCACCTTTATATTTTTTAGGTATTAAATTCAAAAATGTTTTAGACACTTGATCAAAATTAAATAACATATAGAATCCAACTACAAAACTTAATAATATAGTACCTACTCCACTAATCAAACTTGAAACAAAGCTTATTGCTTTTTGTGGTAAATCTGTTTGAATACCTGTTGCTATATTTTCTATTGATACAAAGAATTGTTCTTTTACATTATCTAAATTTTCCAAACTTAAATCAGATATTTTATCAAAGAAGTTTTCAATCCATACTTTAATATCGCTTAATATAGAGGGTATTGTAGATACAATATCTTTTATTTGATTAGATAATGCTGGTAACATGGCTAATGTAAATAAATATAAAAATATTATCAATAAACTAAAAATTAATATAACTGATACAGTTCTGTTTAGCCCTCTTGATGTTAATTTGTTAACTAATGGGTTTAGCAGCCAAGCTATAATCATTCCTATAAATAACGGACTTATAACTGATAATATTTTGAAAAATATTGGGATAATTTTAAATTCTTTTATAACTAAGACTGCAATATACACCAATAAAATCACTAATACTACATAGAGTATTTTTAATATATTGCTTCCTGTTCCCAAAACATTATTTAATTTAGTTACATCTAATTTATCAATTATACTTCTAGTATTTTTGATTTTATTTTCACTTTTCTTCTTTTCCATATTGAACTCCATTCTATGCTAATTATAGCACATTGATGTTTTAAAAAAAAGTCCTTTTAAGAACTCTTTTTAATTGACTCTGCTTTTGTTTTTTTTAATGCTTTCATAATATCTTTATTATATTTTGTACATAAGTACCCTACGCCTGCACCCATACCCATTAAAAGCATACTTTTCATTAATTTTATAGTTCCCACTCTCCTTTAGTATTATTATTTCCTACTAAATAATTTTTATACTAAAGTAAACTTTTCAAATTAGTTATTCTTTTTAGTGAATAATTTGATTTTATTGAATAATTAAAGTTTTCCTTTTTTCCAATAATTATCAAACTCTTTTTTGCCCTTGTACATCCTGTATAAATTAATTTATTATAAAACATCCTTTTATGAGCATTGGCAAGTATTACTACCACATTATCATATTCACTACCTTGAGATTTATGAATACTTATAGCGTATGATAAACTTATCTTATCAAAATTATCGGATTCATATTTCACAATATTCCCATTAAAATTAATTTCTAAACTCTTATTGGGATAAGTACACACTTTCTCAATATAACCAATATCCCCATTGTAAATATTATTATCCACATCGTTAACAAGTTGTATTACCTTGTCTCCTTCTCTATATATTGTATTCGATAAAACTATTTCGGTTTTTTCTTCACTATAAGGATTAAAAATATTTTGCATAATATTATTTAAATTATCTATTCCATTTTGTCCTTTATACATTGGAACCAAAACTTGAAATTCATCTAAAGACATGTTATTTTTCTTTATCTTATTACAAATAGTATTTAGATATTCAATAATATTTTCATCATTTGAATCAATAAATTTAAAGTCATTATAACTTTCTATATCTTCGAATTCTTGTTTGTTTTTTATTCTATCAGCTAATATGTTTATGTATGATGACTCATTGGTTCTATAAATGTTATATAGATATTGTTTTTTTATTGATTCGCTATTTAACAAATCATATAAAATATTCCCCGGATTTATACTAGGCAATTGATTAGCATCACCCACTAAAATAAGTTTAACAGTGTCATTAAGTGCGGCGAGTAAAGACGAGAACAGAAATATATCTACCATACTAAATTCATCAATTATAACAATCTTTGCTATACTTTTATTATATTCATTTAATCCAAAGGTACCATCTTCTTTATTCCATTTTAAAAATTTATGTAAAGTGTATGATGAAATCCCAACGCTTTCGCTCATCCTTTTTGCACTTCTTCCCGTTGGAGCTAATAACACAATGCTTTTTTTATCTTCATAATAATCAACTATGCCCTTTATAATGGTTGTTTTACCTGTACCAGGCCCTCCACTTATAATGAATAAATTGTTAATTATACTCTCTCTTATCGCACTTTTTTGTTCTTCATTCAAAATAATGTTATTTTTATTTTCAAATGTTTTTAAATGCTTTCTCATCTTTAAAGGTTTTTCTTCGCTCTTTGTTTTATTGAATATATTTATCTTGTTAGCAATAGAAGCTTCCGTTTCATAAAAGTAGTTCAACATAAGATAATCATTAAATTCATATATTTTATATTGCTCAATTAAATTTTTAACATATAATTTGAAGCTTGATAGTTTAAAATCATTTTCAAAATACTTCAAAACTTCTATATATATTTCTTCTTTACTAGCCAAAGTATTTCCGGTTTTGTAGCAAATATTCTTTATAGAATACATTATAATATTTTCTATTCTCAAATCACTATTAGTATCATTATATTTTTTATAAATAGCGTCTACTTTATCAAAATCCATTATATTAGTCAAAATATACAAATTATTTTTTAGTATATCTTCTAAATTCAATTTATAATTTTTAATAATTTTTATACTTTCATTAACACTAAAACCCATTTTTGTTAAATTAGAAATAAGCACTTCTTCTTCTGTTAATGAATTCAATTTTTCATACAAATTATTTGCAAGTCTAACACTTATACCACCCACTTCACTAAGCAAATTTGGATTCCCTTTTATTATTTTTATAGTTTTTTCACCAAATTTATCAACTATTTTTTTAGCAAGTTTTAATCCTATTCCTTTAAAATAGCCACTGCCTAAGTATGATATTATTTCATCATTAGTAGATGGATTAACTATTTCATATTCATTAACATTAAATTGGATTCCATATTTTGGATGATTAACTAAAGAACCGTAAAACTTATAGTTTAATTCTGTATTAAGATTATTAAAATTACCAACAAAAGATATAGTATGATTTAAATATTCTTCATATTTTTCATCAGAAATTTCTCTCACTTTAAAAATTCCTACTTTGTAGGAATTAGTATTCTCATATATAATTCTTCTAACATTACCAACTATAAAATCTTTCATACATTTATTTTAACACTTATATTTTATATTATAAACATTGTTTAAGATATATTTTCCTTTTATTTTAAATTCTATATAATTTGATGAATACCCATAATAGTATCCATTTTCATATTTTTCTAATAATACTTCTAATTTTTTATTATTAAATTTACTTTCGTATTCCTTTTTTAGTTTATCAGATAATTCAATTAATTCTTTTGTTCTTTGCTTTTTTACACTTTCTTCAACTTTGTTTTCCATTTTCGAAGAAGGAGTTCCATATCTATCAGAGTATGGAAATACATGTATTTTTGAAAACTTTATTTTATTACAAAATTCTAATGTCTCGTTAAACATTTCATCAGTTTCACCAGGAAACCCGACTATTACATCTGTGGTTATTGAAATATCTGGGTTAATATTTCTAATTTTATTAACAATATTTTCAAAATACTCTGTATCATACTTTCGATTCATAGATTTAAGAATTGCATTAGATCCACTTTGCAGTGGCAGATGCAAATGTGAAGCTATTTTAGGATGTGAGAGTAAACTTATTATTTTGTCATTCATTTCAGCCAGTTCAATTGAACTAATTCTAATCCTATTCAATTTTTCTATTTCCAGTAGTTCTATTAGCAAACTAAATAAATCTGTATTAATATCACTGCCATATTGTCCGGTATGTATGCCGGTTAATACTATTTCTTTATATCCATTATTTACTAAAGTTTCTGCTTCTTCAATCACTTTATTCTTATTTTTACTTCTAACATTTCCCCTTACATATGGAATTACACAATAATTACAAAAGTTATTACATCCATCTTCTATTTTTATAAATGCTCTTGTATGATTTTCTAAATGAGTAATCTCCATATCCTCAAAAGGTTGATAGTCCATGTTGTAAAATTTTATTATTTTGTCTTTTTTAATTAAATATTTTTCCAGATATTCTATTATTTTACTTTTATCTTTATTTCCCAGTATTATATCCGCTTCTATGTCAAGTTCTTTATTGGTATTATATATGTTTTGCGTATAACAACCCACTGCAATAACTATTGAATCTTTATTATTTTTTCTAATGCTTTTTATAGTTTTTTTACTTTTTTTATCACTTTCATTAGTCACTGTACAAGTATTTATTACATAAACTGATGCATTTTCACTCACCAATTTATATCCAGAATTCAAAAAAAGACTTATGATATATTCACTTTCATAAGCATTTACTTTACAACCTAAATTTTTTACACAAACACTTTTATCCATTAGCAACCAAATTTGACCTAAACTCTTTTAGTAATCTCAAATATTCTTCTTCTGCTGCATATGTTACACCTTTTAAAGGTTGTTCTTTTATTTCAACTTGTTTCACCAATGGAGCATTTTCTTCTTCTTTTGGTTTTTCTATGTAATCAAGTTCTAATGAACTAGCATTTTTAAGTAATTCATTATAACTTATAATAGCCTTCTTCTCTTGATTTTCTTCATATTCTTCAATTAATTTAGCATTGTTTTCTTTTCCATATACTTCGTCTCTTTCTTTCTCAATTGCCTCTAATTCTTTAGTACTAATAACTGCATTACTTTCTTCATCATTTTCATATTCTTCTATAGGATTCACTAAGTTATGATCGTCTTTTTCAGCCTTTAAATCCAAGACAATATTAGCCTGTGTATTATCTAGCGAGTCTATATTTAAAATAGAACTATTTTCTTCTTTTTTAATAGTTTCTGGTTCTGGAATTATTTTATTATCCATAATACTTGCTTCTTCAGCTGCCTTTTCTTTTTCGTTATTTAATTTTTCCAATTCTTTTATTTTATTTTTTTGGGTTTTAATTAAATATGATAAAACCATTAATAATATCATAATTAAAACCACAATTATGATAGAAAAAAACTTGCTATCAAAGAATAAAGATAAAAAACTATTAAAATTTTGCACTTCTATTCACTTCCTTCTAAATACTTAATGATGGATGCAATAAAAAGAGGTACGGTTTCTGTTCTAAATACATTTTTTCCTAGTGAAACTCTTTCATATCCATTCTTTACTATAGTGTCCTCTTCATCCTTAGTTATTCCGCCTTCCGGACCGAACACTACAGTTATTTTATCACACATTTTCTTGTGATTTAATACCTCTCCAATGTTTTTTACACAGCCAGTGTCAAGTGAACACAATATATTCATCCCTTTTACACTTTTTATATCTTTGACACAAATAAAATTTTCTAATTCTGGTATGTCATTTCTGTAAGATTGCTCTGTTGCTTCAATAATTATTTTTTTCCATCTCTCTATTTTCTTTTGCTTCTTTTCTTCATCTAACTTATATTTACAATGTTCAAATTCGACTGGTATAAATTTAGTTACATCTAATTCTGTGCTTTTTTGAAATATCAAACTCATTTTTTCATCTTGTAATAAAGGAACATAAATAATTACTTCCCTGTCTTTCATTTTAGTTTTTATTTCTTCTTTTATTGTTACTGATTTCATATCTTCATTTAATGTACATATATATCTTTTATGGTCAAAAACTACAAATACTTCTTCGCCCTTACTCATTCTCATAACATTTTTTATATGATTTAAATCTTTGCTGTTAAGATCTATAATGTTTCTTTCTTTTTTTACTCCAAAATATTGTTGCATATACACCTCTTCAAAAATTTATCTTTATTATATCACTTGAAAATAAAAAGATACAATATAATTGTATCTTAATTTGACAATTCTTCTTCTATTTTTTCTAATTCTTCTAAATACTTTATAATTTTTCCATCTTTTATTTTAATAAGCGTTGGACTGACAATTGATAATTCACTTGAAGTTTTAGCTTTATAATTACCTTCGCTGCCTTTATATTTATCATTAATACCTAGTGTCATATTAACCTTGTATATCTTTAACTTCCCAGCATAACTAGTTAATAATGTGTCAAAATATACATTTCCATCTTCTTCATCAAAAGCAACATAATATGTGTCTTCGGGTCTATTAAATACTGTTCCGATTATTGCGGTATTATATGTAAATTTTGTTTCTTCAGACTCTGGCTTTTCATACCCAGCTTCAAACATTCCTATTTTTCCTAATAACAAAAATAATAAGTAACATATTCCAAAGGAAACTACAACAATAATAATTGTTTTTATTAAATTTTTAGTTTCATCAGATAATTTACTGCTTTTTATTTCATTTTTCTTTTTCGCTTTATTAATTCTTTTTGACATATAATCACTCCCTAAACTAAATTATATCATAAAATAAAAATAAAAAAATATCTTTTTAAGATATTTTAATACCATTCCTTCATCAAGTCTGATCCACTACTTTCTGGTGGTACGCTTGGCATATCAAATTTTACAAGTGATGTTAGTTTAAAAGCATTACCAAATATAACAGATACTCCGGGTTGCAAATCCTTTATAGTATCAATTATATCATCTGTTATATTAGGAATCATTTCGCTAACAAACGCTATATCTTTTGGATGGTTCATTTTAAACAATATAAAATTTGAACATTGTGAAAGTGTTGTCTCAGATAATTCACTTGGCCTTTGACTAATTAAGCCTAAAGATACTCCATATTTTCTTCCTTCTTTTACAATTCTATCAAATATATTGTATCCTATAATATTAACATCATTATCATTTTGAACATATCTATGTGATTCTTCTAATACTATATTAACTGGAAATGATAATCTATTTTCATTATTCTTTGCATAATTAAATAGCATTTTAGAATATATTTTAACAACTGTTTTAGCAAATCTATCATCAACATAACTTATATTAAAATTAATTATTTGTGTATTAGCGTTAATTTTATTTCTTGTTAATTTATTAATAAAAGTTTTCATGTCAAAATAATCATCAATTTCAAAAAATGCATTATAATCACTGTTATATAAAGAATTTAATCTGACTCTTAGAGAATTAGTTAATTCAAAAAGCTTTGTATTATTCCACATACCTTCATCTATTAATGCAAAATCAAATGCGTATATTAAATCTTTTAAACTAAACTTAACACTGCCATCCAATAATGGTAACTCAAAATCATCTATTAGATATGCTCTTAAAAAGTCAACCAATAATTCAATTGCTCTAATTTTATTATTCTCATCTATTAGTAAGCACTGCCTTATTGTTCTAGTGTAACCTGGCTGTATGACTTTTGAATCAACATTTAAAGATTCAGTATTGTATTTTGATAAGCACCCTATAAATTGATCTCTTATTTGTCCGGCAGGTCTTCCGCTAAGTAACATATCGATTAATGCTTTTGCTATTATATGATTCTTATATTTTGTTACTTCAGTATTTTTTTGTGTGAAAATATATGATAACTTCAATGCTTTTTCAATAACAGGTAAATTAGCGGGATTATCGACTCCTAAAAGAAGTGCAATATCATCAGCATCTATTAGCCATAGGGGTATTTGTAATTTATCACTTTTCGAATTAATATCTGTCGAAATATATCTAAAACAGATTCCATTTTTTGAAGCTATATTTAAAAATGTATTGTGATATTCACCATATGCATCAAAAACAAAAAAGTGACTATTAAGAGGCGGTTTACCACTTAAAAACAGATTTTCCATAAGTTTTGTAAAACAGCAAGACTTACCCATACCTGTAGTTCCAAATATTGCAAAGTGATTGCTAAAAAATGTATTTATATTTAAACCTATCTCAATATTCAAATATATTGGGCTTTTTCCTAAAAACATTGAAGATGTATCATCTTTATAATATCCAAGAATTGTTTTTACAAATTCATTACTCATTAAATATGTCTTAGAACCCAAAGATGGTTTTTTTACATTACCATAAATAAATTTTCCTTCTTTATATTCACCGATTAATTTAACTTTAATATCTCCTAGTGTCAAATTTATTATTTGTCCAATAAAATACTGATCTTTATCTTGAACATAAACAAAATTATTCATTAAATTTTGAATATTTAATAAATTTATTTCAGTTTTAATAATTAATATACTACTATCAATTTCTTTAACACTACCAATCATACCCTTATTTCCTATTCTACCTACATTATACTATAATACTTATTTAAATAAAATAAAAATTGCATAAATTATATGCAATTTATTCTTCAAAATATGATCCACTATGTTTTTCAGTTATTTTTAAATTATCACTAACATTAATTTCATAAATAGCTGTTTTGGGATTTGCATCTTCTTCCCAACTTCTACTATAAGTAAAAGTAATAGTTGTCTTACCCTGCTTTAATGGTTTGATAGTAAATATGCTCTTACCACCACATCCAACCATTTCAGCATCACATTTATTTTCGTAATCCTCAGATATTTTTACAACTTCAGATTCTGAAACAGAATAAACCCAAGTATAACCTGTTGATGGGTTGCTATCAAGGCTAATTGTTAAATCCTTCTTATTATTTGCAAGAATTAAATATATAGCACCAGCTGTAATAAGCACACAAGCACCAATAGCTAAACTCAATTTAAATTTTGACATATATCCTCCTTAATCAAAAATATTCTTATGTACAAATTATATAACTATTTATCTATAAATACAATTTAAATAAGCAAATAGCTTTTCTATTTAATAAACTTTACAGTTTGAAAGAATCAATACTTTTATAATTTTTTATTTTCATTTAGTTTGAACTCTCTTTCATCTAAAATAGCTTCGATTTGATTGTTAACATCATCTAAACCCTCTTTAGGGTTAATAACAAGAGTTTCTATATCTTTCTGCAATCTAGGAAATAAATTTTCATACATATAGGCATTAATCCTAGAATCATCAAAATACCAGACCTCATCTATTTTATATCTTTTTTCTTTCTTTAAATAGTCTACATAATTGGAAATAGCAATCGGTCTTGAACCTTTAAAATCACAAAAATTATTGCCTATTGTAATATCATCACAATCAAAATCATTAATTTTATCTAATACTTCTTGGCTTTCAGAAGTAATGAAGCAAAAAAGCAAATAATCGCTATTATTTTCTTCTTTAATTCTTCTTAAATTTTCGTAATACATTTATAAAGTTTCTTTTCGTGTTTCTTGGTTTTCAGACGTAAATGTTCCAAAAACATCACTTACTACCAAAGTTATTGATTCTCTATCCATAAAACCTCCATAAATATTGTATATTTTTATAATAACATTTATATCAAAAAAAGCAAGTCAATGCTTTTTTGATATAAATTTAATAATATTTAAGTAAATCATTACAATAAGGCTAACTTATAAAATAAAAAATCTTACCATTGTTGGTAAGTTATGCTCATAATGGCGTCCCCGAGAGGATTTGAACCTCCGACCTACCCCTTAGGAGGGGGTTGCTCTATCCAGCTGAGCTACGGGGACAAAAAGAAATTTATTAAAAATTCCTATTAATTATTTCTACTAAAATTATTATTGATAAATATGCAGAATATTGAATTTTATATCTAGCAAATTCATACAAACTCACTGCCTTATCAGATAAACTAACTATGTATGACTCTTTATATTTTGGTTTTGTGAAAGTTATTGGAAACATATGAACTAATATAATATCTTTCTCTTTATCATTTACTTTAAAATACTTTTTAGCATTACAATAAGCTAGAGAAGGATGATTTCTCAATCGTTTAGTTGCAATACCCTCTATTTCATTATTCAAAAAAAAGTCGTGCATTAAAGCTCCTCTAGTAGCAGAATTATAATCACATTTCAAAAACTTCGCAACCTTATAACTCAATTTAGCAACTCTTTGAGTATGTTCTAATCTAGTAGTTCCATGATGTATTTCTTTTTCCATCTTCCTAAATTTCTTGTTTTTATTAAATTTTTTATATATTTTATTATATTCCATTTTATTCGTAATTCCTTCTTAAACAAAACTTTGTATATTATACCATATTACCGCAAAAAAGTAAACTATATCCACCTTGGGATATATAAATTTCTTGTATAATACTCCAAATATTTTTCGTATGATTCCACTATTTTTCTTACTATATATTCTAAGACATTGTCAATTCCAGTTTTAATTTTTAATGTTGAAATTGTGTTAATTAATTCCTTTTTAAATTCACCATCTTCAAAATATTTATTCAGTGCATCACTAATTGATTTTAATAATTCTTTTTGTTCTTGATTATTAATATCAATAGAAAATGTATATTCTTGAAAAATTTGAATTAATTTTATAGACACTGGATCATTTTCTAAAATTTCATTATTTATTATCTTATAGTAATCCGGACAATACTTTAGTATTTCCTTATTTTTTAATGCTGTCATTTTTCCCCCTAAAACAATTTTAAAATGTCATTAAATGTTACATATACCATTAATGCAATTAATAAGAAAAATCCAACAGTGTTTAAAATTCTTTCCAATTTTGGATATTTCTTTTTACTAATTGTTTCAATTATTAGTAACACAATTCTTCCACCGTCAAATACTGGGATTGGTACTAAATTTATTATTCCAACATTAACACTTAAATAAGCTATTAAATATATAATACTCTCTAAACCCGATGATTTTATTTGATCCACGACAGTAAATATTCCTACTGGGCCGCTTAAATTATTAACTGAAACATTTCTGGTAAACAAATTACCTAGTACCAAGAATATAGATCTAAACATTCCAACAAAACCTGTTATTGAATACTTCAATGCACTAACAAATCCATATGTTTTAGATTGACCAATTGCAAAGCCAAATGAATTTTTCTCAGTGTCTTTATCCATAATTTTATTAGGCACTACTGTTCTTTTAATTATATTACCATTTCTATTTAATAAAAAGTCATAACTATTAACAGATTCTTTTATAGAAATTTCTAATAAGACATCATCCCACGTTTTAGTTTTAATACCATTTACTTCTAAAATTGTGTCCCCTTCCATTAATCCATAAGTGTAAGCAGGGCTATTATCAACTATCTGTCCCAATACCGGTTTAGTTTCAGGACTTCCAAATATTAAACCATTAATAAACAAAAGAATAATTGTGAGAATAAAGTTAAACAAAATACCCATTATTAAAACTAAAAATCTTTTTACAAATCCTTTATTTTCAAGCACTTGATCTTTTCTTACTTTCATAGCCGGATTTTCTTCATTAGCCATTGCTACAAACCCACCAATTGGAAATAATCTTAACGAGTACTTGGTTTCACCATGTTTTCTTTTGCTTTCCCATATTTTAGGACCCATTCCAAGAGCAAATTCATCTACATAAACCCCACTCTTTTTAGCTGCTATAAAATGTCCGAATTCATGAATAAAAATAATTATCCCCAAAATAAAAATTAAAATTAATAATGTTACAATAAAATTCATATATATTTACTCCTTACATAAAACTTACTATTAAATAGAAAGTTAATAACACAAATATTAGGCTGTCTAATCTGTCTAGTACGCCCCCATGCCCTGGCATTATTTTGCCAAAATCTTTTATTCCATAATGTCTTTTAATTGCGCTGAAAGATAAATCACCAAGTGTTGACATTATTGATAACAATGCCATAAACATAATTAATATAAATATATTCCCATTATAATCAAAAACAGTTATATATAATATGGTTGTTATAAAGACAGAAAATATAAGTCCACCAGCAAATCCTTCTATACTTTTGTTAGGAGAAATTGATGGTGAAAATTTATGGCGACCTATTAAGTTACCAACTAAGTACGCAAATGTGTCTGAAGTTAATGTAATAAGTAATACAAATATTAAATATTTAACATTAATATCTCTAATAATCATTAATAAACTAAAACTAATAGCTAAAAATATATTTGAAAAAATCAAAAAAGCAGCATCATCTATATTATATATTTTATTATCGTGATATAAAACAACTGGTAATAACAATGTAATAACATTAAAAATTAAATACATTAAAGGTATAGATAGTGAAAACTCACTAGCACTTATATTTGAAAACATTAATATTAAAAAGTTTAATATAGTAATTCCTTTTACTAATAAAGGAACTTTTTTTAATTTAATTAATTCCAAAAGTCCAATTGTTCCAATCGTAATGACCGCTATTTTATATGGATTACCACCAATAATAATAATTGGTATAACTATTAATAATGCTACAACTGCACTTATTATTCTTTGTTTCATAATACCTTACCTTCTAATAAAAATTATATCACAATATTATAATATTTAAAACTTTATTTCAAAAATTCTATTTTGTTTATAACCAATTGATAATTATTTAATCTTTTTTCCACTTTACAATAAGTATTAACTACTACCATTCTCTTTAAATCATTATATATATCTTTATAGTAACTAGGAAATATTACAGCGTCGATATTACCATATTCATCACTTAATTTTAAGAATGCCATTTTCTCATTATTCTTTGTTTTAATTTCTTTAATACTCTCAATTAATAAAATAATATTTATATTTTTATCATAATATTTTTCTATTATTTTAGTACTAATGCCATTTTCTCTTTTATATCTTGTTACTGGATGGTTAGAAAAATAAAATCCTAATAATTCACTTTCTTTTTCTAAAAGATACAAGTTATCATATTCTGATATTTCATTTATTTCTGGCGGTATAACGTAGTCATTGCCTATTTCATTACATAACAAAGCATAGTTAATAAAAATATCAAGATTATCTATAAGAGTTTTTTTATTAATTCCAAATGAGTCAAAAGCGCCCACTAATATTAATGATTCAATTACTTTTTTATTAACGGATGATGAATAACATCTAACTACAAAATCTATGAAACTAGCAAAATTTCCTGATTTTCTTTCATCAAGTATCTTTTTAATCGCAACATCTCCAACATTTTTAACTATTTTCAAAGGAAGAATTATTTTACTTTTGTATTCGTAATAGTAATCCTTACTATCATTTATGTCTACTCCGTTAAATAATAGTCCAAGAATCTTGGCCTCATCTATATATTCTTTTGTTTTAAATTCTCTACCAATCTCTTTATTAAGTAAATTAATCATAAATATATCAGGGTGATTTGCCTTTAAATAAGCCATTTGATAGCCTACTAATGCATACGCTACTGAATGGGATTTATTAAAGCCGTAACTGGCAAATCTTAAAATCATATCATATACATTATCTATATCTTTTTCATTATAACCTAGTTGTAAACTTTTTTCTTTAAATCTTTTTCTTTCATTTTGCAGTATACTTTCATTTTTACTTTTGATTGCACTTCTTACTAAATCTGCTTCAGAGTAAGTATATCCTCCCATAATATTTAATATTTGGAGAAGTTGCTCTTGATAAACCATTATACCCAAAGTTTCTTTTAAAATACCTTCCAATTCCTTTACTGGATAAGTAATTTTTTCTTTCCCTTCTCTTCTTTTTAGGTATGAAGGTATCATGTTCATAGGTCCCGGTCTAAACATTGCAACTGCCACAACTAAATCATTAAATGAGTTAACATTCATTTTCTTTATTAAATTTCTCATACCAGTTGATTCATATTGAAATATACCAATAGTATTCCCTTTTTTAAATAAGTCTATAGTTAATTTATCATCTAAATTTATATTATTTAAATTAATATCAATATTATTAACGTTCTTAATTTCATTTAAAACTTCATCTATAATAGATAAATTTCTAATACTAAGTAGATCAATTTTTAAAATACCCAACTCTTCAATATGCTTTTTATCATATCCGACAATAATATTATCTCCGCTTTTGTATAGAGGCACTTTATTATCTAATGATTCACTACTGACAACTACCCCAGCTGCATGTATACTTGCATGCTTTTTTAATCCTTCTAAAGCAGTGGATATTTCAAGTAATTTAATATATTCTTTATTAAATTTAATTAAATCTTTATATTTATAATTGTTTTTTAAATCTACAAGAGTATCTTTGTCTTTAAGTAAACTAAGCAATGAATCCATTTTTTTAGTGCTTATGTCTAAGACTCTTCCAACATCTCTCAATACTTGTTTTGGCAATAAAGTGGAAAAAGTTATAATATTAGCCACTTTATCTACTCCATATTTTTCTTTTATATAATTAATTAGTTTCTCACGGCCTGTGTCACTTATATCTATATCAATGTCAGGCATACTTATACGTTCTTTATTTAAAAACCTTTCAAATAATAGATTATACTTAAGCGGATCAATATCAATTATACCTAGACTATAACTAACTAGGCTCCCTACTGCGCTTCCTCTTCCAGGGCCTACATATATTTTATTCTTTTTGGCATATAAGACTATATCATAAACTATTAAAAAATAATCTGTAAATCCCATATCTTCTATTGTCTTAATTTCATAATTTAATCTTGTTAAATATTTCTCATCAACTTCATTGTTTAATCTCTTAGTTAATCCCTTTTTACATAAAATTTCCAAATATTCATTAGAATTTTCAGTGTATTTCGGCAAATCAAATTCAAATTTCGGAATTTCTAAATCAATCTTTTTAATAAACTCTTCATTAGTCTTAGCATCTCTTTCATTAATATTTAAATTTAAATTTTTATTTATTATTTCATAGTTAATTTCATCGTTAACAGTTTTAGCGTCTCTTATCATATATAAATATTTTAAATATTCATAATCTTTTTTATCAAAGCATAACACTTCATTCATGTATAAAATATTTTTACAAATCATTAAAGCATC
This sequence comes from uncultured Muribaculaceae bacterium, assembly GCA_964561095.1. Taxonomy (GTDB): domain Bacteria; phylum Bacillota_I; class Bacilli_A; order RF39; family UBA660; genus CAZLNV01. Next base: position 34,836 of record CAZLNV010000005.1, read on the forward strand.
ATTTAATTCTTTATCATTTTCATATGCTATATATACATCATTAAAAATGTTCAACATTACTTCATAATAATCTTTACTATCATTATGAAGCACGCAAATCAAATCATCTTTATAATTTTTTATTAATTCAATACTAAGTTCGCTCAAATTCTTAGCTGATACTATCTTACATAAGTTAACATAACCATGGTAATTTTTTGCATATAATATAAAGTTACTATTATTTATATTTATATCAATTCCGACAACTGGTTTTATATTATTACTTTTACACATTGAATAAAATTCCATAAAAGAAAACATATTACTATCAGTAACACCTATACACTTAATATTATTATTTAAAGCATAATCAATTAGATCTTCTATTTTTATAAGACTTGATAACAATTGATAATTGGATTTAACATTTAGAATTATATTCATAATATAAAGCCTTTCATTAAATTAATTATAACATTTAATTGACTTATTAGTAAATATATGATATAGTTTTAACGAGTTTTGAAGGAGGAAGACAATGGCAAAAAATATATCAAAGAAAAGTAATATGAGTGGAAATAATAGACCTTTTTCATTAAAAGCTACTAGAATGACTCAAAAAGTTAATTTACAAGCAGTTAAAGTTGATGGAAAAAAAGTAAGACTTTCAACATCAGAAATAAGAACTATGAAAAAATCAAAAGTTGCTTAATAGCAACTTTTTTTATTTATAATTTTTCTTTTTTAAATTTTCTTCTATTTCCAATAATTTATTATATTTTGAAATTCTTTCTCCTCTTGTAATAGAACCTGATTTAATAAATGGCATATTAAGAGCAACTGAGGCTTCTGCGATAAATGTATCTGTAGTTTCACCACTTCTATGAGATAGGATTGTCACATACTTATTTTGTTTAGCCAAAACTATAGTTTCTAGCATTTCATAAAATGTACCGATTTGATTCGGCTTTATTAATATAGCATTACATAGTCCCTCCTCAATTCCTTTTTTCAATAATTCTTTATTAGTTACAAATAAGTCATCCCCAACTATACTTATTTTTTTACCAAGTTCCTTAGTTATCATTTTAAAACCTTCATAATCATTCTCGCTAAAAGGATCTTCAATACTTATAACAGGATATTCTGTTAATAATTCTTTATAATATTCTAATAATTCACTTCTATCCATTTCAACAGAATCAATTTTATATTTATCACTTGCTTTATCATAAAATGAACTGGCCGCAGCATCTAAGGCAATAAATACTTCTTTACCGGGAATATAATTTGATTTCTTAATTGCGCTAATTATTAAATCTAATGCTTCCCTATTGTTTTTAAGTATTGGAGCAAAACCACCTTCGTCTCCTACATTAGTGCTTAGTCCTTTTTCTTTTAATATTGATTTCAAACTATAAAATATCTCACTAACACATTCTATTATTTTACTAAACTCAGAAAATTTTGGCACGATCATAAATTCTTGTATATCTAAATTATTATTAGCGTGCATACCACCGTTTATTATATTAAACATCCCATAAGGTAACTTTTTCTCTTTTTTATTTAAATAATTATACAATTCTTCTCCATTATCAAGTGCAGCTGCTTTTAAACAAGCAATACTAACTGATAATATAGCATTTGCCCCTAAATTAGATTTATTTGGCGTTCCGTCTAATTGAATTAAAATATCATCTATCTTTTTTTGACTAACCACTTCCATTTCAATTAAAGTATCCTTAATAATTGTATTAACATTATTAACTGCTTTTAATACTCCTTTACCATGAAATCTGGTTTTATCATTATCTCTCAATTCTAAAGCTTCTTTTTCTCCGGTAGAGGCTCCACTTGGAACTGAGAACATTCCAATATTTCCTTTTTCAGTAATAACCTTTGTCTCAATTGTAGGCATACCTCTAGAATCCAATATTTCTCTTGCAATGATATTTTTAATTTTACTCATATTACCACCTATTATAATTAAATTATACTACTATTTTTCTTTATTTTCCATATCTTTTGTGTTATAATATATTGAAATAAAAAAAGAAGGAAATATTATGATAATTATGGAAATTAATAAAAATGTATTTGATGAATTTTCAAATGCACATCCACTTCATAACTGCTTTCAAACAAGTAATTATGGAATACTCATGAAAAACAAATACGAAATTATGTATATTGGTGGATACAAAAACAATTCTCTAGTAGCGGCTTCTTTAATACTTTATAAATCCATTGCTCCTACGGTTAAATATGGTTATGCCCCTCGTGGATTTATAATTGATTATAATAACAACACTTTAATAACTGAATTTACAAACAAAATTAAGTCTTTCTTTTTGCTTAAAAATTTCGCATTTATAAAGATAAATCCAGAAGTAATATATTCTGTAATAGATGTGGAAAATAAAAAGAAATTGGTTGATTCAAAAGTTAAAGATTTAATTTTTAATATGAAAAACTTAGGTTATGAAAAACTTAAGAATAATTTATATTTTGAATCTATGTTGCCCAAATATAATCCTATAATAAATTTAAAAGATTTTGATAAAACTAAAGTATCAAAAAAATGCTATATAAAATCTCATTCTATTATTAACACTTCTTTAAAACTAAAAAAAGGATCTATTAATGATATGGAAACATTTTATTCTTTTGTAAAAGATAAATCTAACAAAACAATTAATTATTACAAAGATTTATATACTATTTTTAAAAGAGATAATAGTATAGATTTATTATTAGTTGAAATTGATTTTTACAAATTTTTAGATGTTTATAGAAATAAATATGAAAACATGTTAATAGAAAATGATGAAATAAATGAGAATTTTTCGTTAGATCCAACAAATTCTGAACTTTATAGTAAAAAAGTAGATTCTGACAATAAATTAAGTGAAATTAAGCATAAAATAGATCTTATAAATGATAAATTAAAAAATAATATAAAAAAAGAAATAATTGGAGCATCTTTATTAATTAGAAGTAATAATAAAATATCTTTAGTAATAAGTGGTTTTGATAAAGAATTTAATAATTTAAATTATAGATACTTTTTATATTACAAATTTATTGAATATTATAAAAAAATTGGTTTCTTGTACCTAGACTTAAATGGTATTTCAGGAAATTTTACAGAAAAAAATCCTTATAAAGGACTTAATGATTTTAAATTAAGTTTTAATCCAAATATATATGAATATATTGGAGAATTTGATTTAGTTATCAATAATACTTATTATAATGTTTTATGGAACACAGGAAAGTTAAAAAAAGAATTTATTAATTAATGTATTTATCCATATTTACTGGCACTTTATCATTTTTAACCATCTCTATTATTTTTTGCTGCTTTTCCTCACTTACTTCTTTACCAGTCATTTCACTTATTTCTTGAATTATTTCCTTTAAAGTATCCTCGTTTTTGAAATCTCCATTTTGCAATTTACTTGCCAAACTAATAATTGTTTCCTTACTTACTTTTGTTTTCTTTTCAATTTTATCAAAAAAATCGTCTTTCATATTTCCTCCTAGAGTATTATATGAAAGACTTTTATTTGGGTTATTCACCCTTGTTTTTAAATTCTATTTGCAAAGGAGTTCCTGTGAAATCAATATTCTCTCTTATTTTATTTTCTAGATATCTTTTATATGAAAAATGTACTAAACCTTTAGAATTAACTTCAATATCTATTCTGGGCGGTTTGTTACTTACTTGATTTGCATAATATATTTTTAACCTCTTCCCATTTCTAACAGCTGGTGGATTTTCCATATAAGCATTTCTTATAATTTCATTAATAATATCACTTTCTACCATCTTTATTGTATTGTTATATGAAGAAAGTATTTCTGGCATTAAAGTGTGTATTCTTTTTTTAGTTAACGCACTTAAAAACACCACTTTAGCGTATGGAAGAAATTGAAATTCCTTTTCAATAAGCTTTTTCCATTTTTTCATTTCTGTATCTTTATCTTCAATTACATCCCATTTGTTAACGACTATTACTAATGCTTTACCAGCTTCTAATATATAAGAAGCAATATGCTTATCGTGTTCAATAATACCAGTAGAAGCATCTAATATTAGCATACAAACATCACTTCTATCTATTGCTTTTAAGCTTCTAAGTAAACTATATTTTTCAACTGATTCAAATATTTTGCCTTTTTTTCTAAGGCCTGCGGTGTCAATCAAAATATATTTTTGTTTGTCATAAATAAATTCAGTATCAATAGCGTCTCTAGTAGTACCAGCTATATCAGAAACAATTACCCTCTCTTCATTAAGTAAAGCATTCACCAAACTGCTTTTTCCTACGTTTGGTCTTCCTACAAGGCAAAATTTTAACAAGTCCTCATTATCGTCTTCTATTTCTTCATTAAAATTTTTACATATTTCTTCTAATAAATCATTTATACCTGTTCCGTGTTCAGCACTTACTTCAATATATTCATCAAAGCCAAGTGAGTAAAAATCATATATATTATCATTACTTTTCTTACTATCAACCTTATTAACTGCGACAATTACCTTTTTCCCACTTTTTTTGAGTAGATCTCTAATTAATATATCGTTTGATGTTAATCCTTCTTTTGCGTCCACAATAAAAACTATGACATTACTTTCGTCAATTGCTACTTCTACCTGCATTTTAATTTCTGAGTTAAAACCACCTTCATTATAATCAAGGCCGCCAGTATCTATTAAATAAAATTCCTTATCATTAAATGAAGCTTTAGAACAAATTCTGTCCCTAGTTACTCCTGGAGTATCCTCAATAATAGATATTTTTTTACCCACTATTCTATTAAATAAACTACTTTTTCCTACATTTGGTCTACCAACTAAACATACTGTTTGTTTCATAATCATCACTCATTTCATTTATATTATATCAAATTAAAACGAATTCATAAAGACTATGAGTTCGTTTTTTCTTGATAACTGTCAATTATTTCATATATTCTTTGTTTTCCAACTTTAGTAATATTAGAAAAATTAACAATTTCATCGCCTAAAGCAATATCAAAAGTATTTTTAATTAATTTATTTTGTTTTTCTCTTAATGATCTGCCTATTTTATCATATTTTGTGCACACAACTGTTACGGGTAAATTATAATACTTCAAAAAGTTATACATTAGCATATCATTTTCACTAGGTTTATGCCTATAATCTACTAGTAAAAAAACGTGTTTTAAATTAGGTCTATTTTTTAAATATTCTTCAATCATCATTCCAAATTTCTGCTGCACTTTATGAGAAACAGATGCATATCCGTAACCAGGAACATCAATTATGTAAAATTCATCATTACATAAATAAAAATTTAAAGTTTCGGTTTTACCTGGTTTAGCACTAGTCCTAGCAAAATTTTTTCTGTTTATTATTGTATTTATGAAACTACTTTTTCCTACATTACTTTTACCAACTATTAAAAATTCATTTTTATTATCATTTGGATATTGAGAAACTCTTACTGTAACTATCGGTTCTTCAACATTTGTGACTTCCATTATTTCACTTCCTTATTACTAATTATATAAAAATTATTTAAAAAAGGCAAATACCACTTAAATTATTAAAAAAAAGATAGTGTAATGTTACAATTGATGTGACACCACTAATATATACAAAAACGATTTGAT
>CAZLNV010000006.1:0-12416 GCA_964561095.1 uncultured Muribaculaceae bacterium
ACCGACGTTAGCAGCTTGGAAGGCTGAAGTTCTACCATTAAACTACACCTGCATTAACAAATACAAAATATATTTTACACAAATTTATTAATCTTGTCAAGTTCTATTTATAATATTAAAAGAGAAAAAATAAATTACTTTTTCTCTTTTGTTTTTTTGTCTTTTTCCTTGACTTCAAGGTCCGGTGTTTCATTTCCTTTTTCTTTGGTATCCGTTTCTTTTTCTCTAAATTTTTTTATTTTTTCAACTCTTTTTTTATTTTGCTTAGTTCTTTTATTTAACAATAATATTATTAGTATAACTAATATAAATGTTTCTACTAATAGACCAATTATTATATATAAATAAGTTTGATTTTTTGCACTTAAATACTTTGCTTCTTCACTATTAAAAAATGTTGCGGTATTATTTTCTAAATCATACATGTATGTATTTTTTTTACCTGTTTCTAAATCAATTGCGTTTATAATAGCAAATTTTGATTTTTCACTATATTTATATGCACTCACTTCTTCGTCATTAATAGTTATTTTTGTTTTTATGTAGTCTATTAAATTGGGTATTTCTTCTTCTATTGGATAAAGTAACAAATCATTAAGTTTTAATTCTGTGTACCTTGTAAATGTTTTATCTTTATATATATATAAGTTTATTGTACCTTTAGAGTTTTTTAAACCAACTAATGTAAAATCTGTTATTTCACTTGTAAATGCTGGTATATCCTGATCGTCTATTTTAATTGCTGTTTGTGTGTATGAGGTAGGTATAGTTAATGCTGAAATTCTTTTAACTATAGTTAATTCTTCATTATTAATTGTAACTTTTATAGGATTTGGATCTTTAACATTGACTAATATGTTATATACTTTCTCAGAACCATTTTCTGCGGTTACGACAAGCTTAAATGAGTTTTCACCTTCAATTACATTAAATGTCCCATTACCACTTATTGTGGCTTTAGAATCGCTTGGAGAAGCACTAATGGTTATTGATGATGTATTAGCTCCTAACTCGGCAGTATAACTTGTTATTTCTGAAGAAAAACTTGGAGATAATGTAGTTCCACTAACGGATAAACTTTTTAAATTATTATTTTTTGAATAAGAAGCTTGCAAATCCGCTTGCGTAATTACTTTAACAGTTGCTCCAGAAGTAGAGCAACTAAGTGTTTTTTCGCCCCATGAAATAGCCCCATATGATTTTACTGAAATATTTGAAGATCCTGCTTTTATTGCTTTAAATGTGTATGTATAGGATTTTGATTTTGTTGAGCCATTACCATAGTCGGCAACTGACTTACTTCCACTTACTAAAGAAAGTATTGAACTATTATAATCTATTGTATATTCCCAACTTCCGAGTGCTTCTGTGGAAGATACTTTAATAGTTACTGTAAATGTTTTACCAACAACTACTTTTGAAGTAGAAGCGGTTGTTTTAAATACTGCCGAAGCAGCATATAAAGATTTGGGATTTGCAATTAAAATACCCACACTTACTATTAAGACTCCTATAACTTTTAATAATTTTTTCATATACCCTCCTATAAACTTTTACTTCCAACTAAATGTTTTTGAATTTGTAATAAATCTAATATTGTAACTTTGCCATCACCACTAGTATCACCCGCTAGTGAATATGGACCGCTTAACTTCTTAGAATTCAATATTTCTTTTTGAATTTGTAATAAATCTAATATTGTAACTTTGCCATCACCACTAGTATCACCTTTAACAACTATATTAAATGTTTTATTTTCACCCGCTAATGTTGAAATATTTAATTGTTGTCCTGTTGCTAAATAAGAAGTTCCAGAAAGTGTAGCTCCTGAAGAACTTTTAAAAATCACTGTTGCTGAAGGACCATATTTTTTAATATTTGATGAAAGATCATTTATAACAGTACCATTTTTTATATTTGTTATATTTAAATCATTAATTTTTATTTCTATATTACTTAATATGTCTTTTATGGTAGTAGTATCACTTACTTTAGTTACTAATATTGTATAAACTTTTATTATTCCTGTTTGTGATGTTACTTTTATTGTTAATGTTGTAATGTCTTCATCAATTTCTTGTTCACCAGTACCTTCAATTTTACTTAATGAACTTGTAGCATTAGCATTTATAGTTAGTTTTGTTGTATCTTTTGTTACATAATGTGTATAAGTCACAACATCTGAATCAAATTCTGATATATTAACACCATTTATAGATATAGAATTTAATGTGTTAACACCGTCGCCAATGGTTGGTAGTGAAACTGATTCAGGCATAGATGTATATACTGGAATTGCAAAAGCATAAGCATTTTGAATTAAACCATTATCTTTATATGAAGAATATATTTTACTTCCTTCACTTACTGGAGCACTAACATTTGTCATATATTGATGAGTATATGCTGAACTAGTAGCAGTAGGGGAGGTATTAAATTTTTGAAAATATAAAGTATATTGACCTTTACTTATATATCCGGAACTAATAAATTCTGCTCCTCCATAAATTGCTTTTTCTCTAGAAGTCCAAGGTCTTCCATAACTTGTCCCATCTCCTATAATTCCGGCTGCATAAGCTAACCCTCTTGTAGTAGGACTGTCGGTAATGCTGTCTTTATGTGCACCAATATTATAATAGTTATAAAATCCAGTTAATAAAACCCCATTATATGTTGCTGTGCTTGTTCCTGTAATAGGGGCATATGTACTTTTTGAGCCACCTTCTTGAACAACTCTTGAAGCTAAATGTACAGGACTAACATTAAATTTTTTCCCAGCACCCATAAAGTAATTTATATATTCATCATCTGATAAATAACTGCTTCCAAATATTGATTTTACAACAGAAGTATTTTGAGTTGCTTCATCATATTGTAAATTTTCAAACATAAATATAAATTTTTCTGTTAAAAAGTTTCTTGGATCTAAGAAAAATGCATTAACTCCATCAGTAGATTCAAACCATGAGCTTCCTTCTCTAGGCGTAGATGAAGTTCTATATGCACTATAAGTAGTATTTTCAATTAAATTTTTTCCGCTTTCTCCGCTTACAACATTCGACCATTTTAACCCTGTTTTAATTGCTTTGAATTGCCAAGCAGGATATTTTTTATGTAAGTAAACTAGGTAAGGGTGATAACTTGCAGGAAATCCCAAGTCTGTTAATAATTTTTCGTATTCTGCATCAGTTGATGTTATATCTTCTTTTTTAATAATGTAAGTACTACAAACATAACCGATTTTTCCATCATGATAGTTTACTTTATACCAAACATCATCACAACCATTACCAGCTTTAATTGTATCCAATATTGTAACATTAGTTCCAATAATAAGAACTGCATCTCTTGTAGCAGAAGATGAAGCAGCGCTTCTGACAGATAAAGTTGAAGCATTTACTCTTGCCGTAAAATTCTGCGTATTGTATGAGTCGTTAATTGTTCCAAGTTTTATATAAGTACTACAAGCATAGCCATTAATATTATTATATTTTATTTTATACCATCCGCCATCACAACCAGTACCGCTTATAGTCGTTGTATCTGTTACTTCTACAGTTTCCCCATTATATATTTTTATTAAAGTAGTTGAATCAGTTGTAGCTGCACTTCTAACTCTTAAGGCTGATGCGGTAACATAAGCAGCTTCAGCATTAAGGTTTTTCATACATAAAAAAGATAATAATATAAATAATATAAGTGTAAATGATTTTTTTAATTTATTCATACTAAATCCTCCACTTTTATGGTATATAATCATTATATCAAAAAACGACTTTATTTGACAAATATTTAATAAAACTGCCAATAATTGACAAAAACATTTACATATATAAAATTTATGAGTTATAATTTATTTAATGAGGTGGCTATGAAAAATCTAAGTGTTAATGGTTACAATGCTTTTTTAGTAATTGCAGTATGTTTTGTTGTATCAGTCTTTTTTGTTTGGATAATGAAAAAAGTTGCTATTCATATAGGAGCAGTTGATGTACCCAATGAGGAAAGAAAAATACATACTAAACCTATGCCTTTATTAGGCGGGATTGGAATTTTTCTAGCATTTTTAGTAGGATATATGATTTTTGGTACTCCAAGTGCATTAATGTCATCTATATTAATAGCGTCTTTTCTTATATTGCTTTTAGGAATATTTGATGATATAAAATCAATTCCTGCAAAGTATAAATTAATAGTTCACTTTGCAATCGCAGCTATAATAGTTTTTTATGGAGGCCTTACATTAGAAGAAGCATCAATATTTGGGTTAAATTTAAATTTTGGTATATTTGCTCCTTATGTATCAATGGTTATAATTGTTGGTATAATAAATGCAATTAATCTAATAGATGGGCTTGATGGACTTTGTGCTGGTATTTCTTCAATTTATTTTTTAACAATCGCAGTATTAGGATTCTTATTAAATAAATTTGGCGGATTAGATATAATGATATCTGTAATAATGTTGGGTTCTATATTAGGATTTTTAGTTCATAATTTTCCACCTGCAAAAATATTTATGGGGGATGCTGGTTCAACTTTTATAGGTTTAATGATATCAGTAATTGTTTTAATAGGATTTAAAACATTAACATTAACTTCACTTATCATTCCTTTATTAGTTCTTGCTATTCCTATTCTTGATACACTTTTTGCAATAATAAGAAGGAAATTAAGACATAAACCAGCTATGGAAGCTGATAAAGATCATCTCCATCATCAACTGTTAAAAATGAATTTTTCAAAGACAAAAACATTACTTATTATTTACGCTATTAATATTGTATTTTCTGTGACAAGTATATTTTACGCGATTGGGTATAAAACAGAAATGATTATTTGTTATATAGCAATATTATTTATAGTTGTGTTTTTAATACTAAAAACAGATATAATTTTTAAAAGAAGAAAATAGAAAAAAGATGAATATATCATCTTTTTTTGTTATAATTAAGAGGGAGTGCAATATGAAGAAAGTACTTGTAATAATACCTGCATTTAATGAAGAAACAAATATTTTAAATGTAGTAGGTGATATAAATAAAAATTTTAGCGAAGCAGATATATTAGTTGTTAATGATGACTCAAAAGATAATACAGAATACATATTAAAGAAAAATAATATTAATTATATAACTCATTCAATAAACTTAGGTTATTCTGGTGCAATTCAAACAGGGGTTAAGTATGCTAAATATAATAATTATGAATATGCTCTTTTCTTTGATGGAGATGGGCAACATATAGCAAGTGAAGCAAAGAAAGTTTATTATAAATTAATAGATACGAATGCTGATATGGTTATTGGTTCAAGATTTAAGAGAAAAACATCTTATAAACATCCGTTTTTTAGAAAAGTTGGAACTAAATTATTTTCAAAAATAATTAAATTATTGTGCCATAAAAATATTTATGATCCAACTTCGGGTTTACAATGTATTAATAAAAAGATAATAAATAGATTTTCTTCTTTAGGAGGATATCCAGAATTTCCAGATGCTAATTTGATTATTGAACTATTATATGAAGGATACAAAATTAAAGAAGTACCAGTTATAATGAAAGAAAATAATACTGGAAAAAGTATGCATTCTGGAATAATAAAACCGATTAAATATATGGTAAATGTTTTGTACAGCATAACTTTTATATCAATTAAAAGTATTGGAGGTAAATAGATGAACAATTTAGTATTTGTATTAATATCACTTATAGTAATGCTATTTATAATTATTTCTGTAAAAAGAAGTGCATTAACTGTAAAAGAGAGTTTTTATTGGTTTGCTAGCACTGTATTGATGCTTATATTATCAATATTTCCAAAAATAATAGACTATTTAGCGTCTTTGGTAGGAGTAGCTTATCCGCCATCATTATTATTTGTTTTAGCAATTGTATTTTTGATATTGATGTTATTTAGATGTAGTAAGAGAATATCTAGTCAAGATGAAAAAATAAAATATTTAATTCAAGAAGTAGCAATATTAAAAAACCAGGTAGAAAAAAAATGAAGATATTAATGGTTTGTCAACATTTTTATCCTGAAGAATTTAGGATAAATGATTTATCTTTTGAACTTACTAAAAAAGGTAATGAAGTTACTGTTTTAACAGGACTCCCTAATTATCCTAAAGGTAAGGTTTTAAATAGTTATAAATATTTTAAAAATAGAAAAGAAAACATAAATGGTGTTAAAGTTATAAGAAGTTCACTTATTGGAAGAGGCAATAATAATTTTAGTATTGCTCTTAATTATGCGTCTTTTGCAATAACTTCTTCAATTAAAGCATTATTTATGAAGAAAAACTTTGATATAGTTTTTGCATATCAATTATCTCCAATATCTATGGTTTGGCCAGGAATAATCGTTAGTAAAATAAAAAAAATACCATTAGTAATATATGTACAAGATGTATGGCCTTCTTCTATGGAACTTGCAGGAGTAAAAAAAGGAACTTGGCAATATAGATTTTTTTATAATATGAGTAAAAAAACTTATAATAAATCAAATAATATTCTTGTTAGTTCAAAAGAGTATACTGATTATTTTAAGAATGAATTAAAACTGAAGAATACAAAGTACACATATCTACCAAATTATGCAGAAGACACATATAAAAATGCCAAGAATATAAACAATGATAAATTTGATATAGTTTTTGCAGGCAATATTGGACCTGCCCAAGATGTGGAATCAATAGTAAACTTAGCTAATGAATTAAAGAATAATAAAGATATAATTTTTCATATAGTAGGTGATGGATTATCAAAAGAGAAATGTGAAAAATTATCTTCAAAATATAAGCTAAAAAACATAAAATTTTATGGAAGGCACAAAGTAGATGAAATGAATAAGTTTTATGATTTAGCAGATGCATTTATCATTACACTTAAGGATAATGAAGTAGTAAATAGATGTGAGCCAACAAAACTCCCATCTTATATGTTAGCTGGTAAACCTATTCTAGGGTTAATTAATGGTGCGGTAAATAGAATAATTAATCAAAGCAAGTGTGGTATAGTTGTATCAAGTGGAAATTATAAAGAAATGTCAAAAAAAATATTAGAAATTTATCAAAACTCTGACGTATTAAAAGAGTATGGTGAAAATTCTATAAAATATTATAATCAATATTATTCAAAAGAAAAAATAATAAATAAATTATTAAAAGAATTGAAAAATATAATAAATAACTTATAATTAACTAAGAGGATATATGAAAACTAAAATAAAAAAAGTATGGGAAAAAATTATAAAATATTTTAAAAATATTGATAAAAAGAATATTATAATTTTTTTAATACCTTTATTAATGTTTGGAATTTACTGGGTAGTGTTTTATCCTGGAGTTTTATCATATGACTCTTATAATCAGCTACAGCAAATAGAAGCGATGACTTTTAATTCATCACATCCGTTTTTTCATACATTTATAGAAATGATTTTAATGCGTATTTGGAATACACCTGCGGTGATAGGATTATTTCAAATACTAGTGTTTTCAACATTATGGACTAGTATATGCAAATACAATAGAAAGAAAAAGGATAGCAAAGTTTTATTTTATGCTCAAATTTTATTAACTATATTTATTAGTTTAAATCCACTTAATAAAGTTATTTCAATCACTTTATGGAAAGATGTATTATATTCTTATATGATACTTTGGTTTTGCTTTGAACTTCAAAAACTTATTGATAAAAAGTTTAAAATAGATTTAAAAGAAGTAATAAAATTATCATTTTTATTAATGGTGATACCAAATTTAAGACATAACGGTTATATAATAACATTGTTTATGGCAGTTATTTTATTCATTATATTAATTATTAAAGATAAGAAGAGTTTTAATTATTTAAAACTTTTAGGATTCTTAGTAATATTTTTCTTTTCATTTAAAGGATTAGCAAGTCTTTATGAAACCGAAAAAACTTTTGATGTTAGCTCAACTGGAAGTGTAGTTGATTATAAATTATTAAATCTAGCCGCAGAAGTAGGTAGGGATGGGAAAATAAAAGAAGAGGAAGAAACACAACTTTATAAATATATTGATTATGGAATATTAAAAGTGTATGGCAAATATCATATGTTAGATTATGTATGGACAGTATGTAATGTTAATGGAGAGGCTATATCAAAAGATCACACTAATTTTTATAAATTAATGATAAATATTGTGAAAAACAATGTTTGGGTTTCTTCAAAATTTATTATGAAAGAAACATCATTTATATGGAGAATTGTTAGATATGATGATTCATGGGGAATAATAAATTACACTGGAATAAATGCTCCAAATACAGACAAACCATATGAAAGACCATTTGCTAATACAACTTTATTTACAGCATTAAAAAACTATGTAGCATTTACAAAAGAAAATGTAGTATTTAAAACAATATTTTATAGTGGTTCACTTTGCTTATATTTGTCTATAGCAATAATAATATATTTAAAAAAGAAACATAAGATAAATGAAATTTTAATATTACTACCAATAATTTTGAATTTATGTGGTTTAGTTCTCACAATGCCAGCAAATGATGTTAGATATTATTATTCAAATTTCTTGGTTTGCTATTTACTAGGAGCAATATTTTTAAAATATTGGATAAAAGATGAAAAAGCAAAGTAATTTAAAAAAAGATTTTTTATGGAATTCTTTAGGAAGCACAATACATGCTTTCAATTCTTTGTTTTTCTTAATAATAGTCACAAGAGTAAATGGAATAGACGCAGCAGGATATTTTTCATATGGATTTGCACTTTCTAATATATTTCTAACTATCGCAACATTTGGAGGAAGAAGTTATCAAATAACAGATACAAAAAAGGAATTTAGTGATAATACATATAAAAACTTTAGATATTTAACAACAATTATTACATTAATATTATCTATATTACTATTCTTATTGTTTAAATATCCAGCTTATAAATACATTACAATAATTTTACTAATTATAACAAGATCAATAGAATCTATAAGTGATGTATACTTTGGAATACTACAAAAAAATGATGAGCTTTATAAAGTAGGTAAATCATTATTTTATAAAAATCTTATATCACTAATATTATTTATATCTATTGAACTAATATTTAAAAATTTAACATTTGCTCTAATTGCTTGGATTTTAACAAACATAATATTTTTAATATTTGTGGACATAAGAAATTGTAAAAAGGTAGAAAAAGACAAGTTTAAAATACAATTTAAAAATTGTATACCCATTCTTAAAAAAACTTCATACTTCTTTATGTTTAGTTTTTTATCAATCTTTATTTTAAATATACCTAGATATTTTATAGATTATTATTTAACAGATGAACTTCAAGGTATATATGGAATCTTAATAATGCCAGCGACATTTATTATTCTATTATCACAATTTATTCTTCAACCTTATGCAGTAAGATTAGCTGATAATTATGAAAAAGACAAAGAATTATATAAAAAAGAAATAATCAAAATATTTAAAAGTATCCTAGGAATATCTATACTTTGTATTGTATGTGCATATTTTTTAGGAATACCGGTGTTAAATATAATATATAATTTAGATTTACATAGCTATAAATATCACTTATTAGTTGTAATGCTAGGAGCATCTTTCTATGCATTTAATTCCTTCCTATCATTAATCTATACAATAAAAAGAAACATAAAATATCAATTTATTATTTATTTTTGTTCTATGATTTTATCTTTATTCATATCAAATTACTTTGTGAAAAACTATGCTATTTGGGGAGGCATTATTAGTTATAGCCTTACTATGTTTATAACACTATTATTTTATGCAATTAGATTAAGAGGCAAAAAATGAAAGTAATATTTATAGGAAATCCAATAAAAGAAAAAATATTAGGAAAAGATAAAGAATACAGGTACACTTCTTATGCAGATAACTTTATGCAGTTGAAATTTATTAATGAAATTAGTAACATTTATGGAAAAGATTTAAATGTAATAACTATTAATTATAATAATAAAAAAATATATAAAAAAGGTAAACTTAATAATATAGATACAACTTTTATAAAATATCATCCCATGAATTTATGGACATATTATTTATCTTTTATGTTTAATGTTTTTAAAGAATTACTTAAAGTATGTAAAAAACATAAAAAAGAAAAATTGGTGGTCATTACAAATGGACCCTACATGTATTATTCGCTTCCCATGATAATAGCGAGGTTATTTCATAAATTTAAATATATTTGTTATTTAGTATGTTCTGTGGAACTTCCTCAATACAAAGGGATATATGGCTTAGTAGCTAAAATGTCAAAATATTTAATTAAATCGGCTGACGCAACTATTACATATGTTGAGAAGTCATCAATAGATTATACAAAAAAACCATATATTTCTATTAATTATCATATAGATGAAAATAAAGTTGATTTATTTGATAAATATATAAAAAAGAATAAAAAATCAAAAAAGAAGATCAATATAACTTATACAGGAGCACTAACTTATATCTCTGGCGTGGAAGAGATGATAAAAATGATTGACAAATTACCTGATAATTATGTTTTAAACATTTGTGGATCTGGCGAATGTGAAGAAAAAATAAAACAATATCAAAAAGAAAAACCTGAAAAGTTAAATTATTTAGGACTACTTTCTCAGGAAGAAGTAATTGATTTACAAATAAAAGCAGATATATTAGTGGTTTTTAGGAATAAAGAAAATAAAAAAAATAAATATTATGCCAATTATGCCGGTAGTTCTAAAATAACTGAATATTTATTATCGGGGAATCCAATAATTACTAATGAACATGGAGCTCTTGATGAAAAATTAAAACCATATTTGAATGTAGTAAAAAGCACAGATAGTGATTATTTGAAAGAATATATTATTAATTTATCTAAGAGTTTAAATAGTGCGAAAATGCTTGATAAATGTAAAAAGGGCAGGGAGTATATAATAAGTAATTGTATTGAAGGTGCTCAATCTAAAAAAATATGTGATTTTATAGAAAAAATAGGTAAAAGTAAATAGAGTTCTTTAAAAGAATTCTTTTTTATTATATAATAATATTGGTGATGATATGAAAGAATACAAAGTAATGGATGGAAATGAGGCTTGTGCAACTGCTGCTTATCTTTTTACTGAATTAGCCGGTATTTATCCAATAACTCCTGCTACTCCTATGGCTACTTTATGTGATAAGTGGGCATCTAGTGGTAAGACTAACATATTTAATGAAAGTGTTAGGGTTGTTGAAATGCAAAGTGAAGGAGGGGCTTCTGCTTTAGTTCATGGTGCTCTTCAAGCTGGAAGTTTAAGTACAACTTTTACTGCATCTCAAGGCTTATTATTAATGATACCTACTATGTATAAAGTTGCTGGGGAAATGTTACCTTTGGTTATACATGTTGCTGCTAGAAGTTTATCAACTCATGCTTTATCTATATTTGGAGATCATCAAGATATATATGCTACTAGAAGTACAGGGTTTGCATTCTTATCAAGTTCTAATGTTCAAGATTCATATTATATGGCTTTAATATCTCATTTGAGTTCAATAGATTCAAGTATACCTTTTTTACATTTCTTTGATGGATTTAGAACATCACATGAGATTAATAAAATTAACATATTACCTGAAGAAGTTATAAAACCTTTAATAAATAAAGAAAAAGTACAAGAATTTAGAAATAGAAGTATTAATATAGGAGTAAATACTACAAGAGGTGTCAGTCAAACTGAAGATGTTTATTTTCAAAACACTGAAGCAAGAAATAAGTTTTATGATTATTTGCCCGATATTGTAAATAATTATATGGAGAGAATAAATATACTTGCTGATACAGATTATAAACCATTTAATTATTATGGGTCTAAGAATGCTAAACATATAATAATTGCGATGGGAAGTGTAACAGACACTATTAAACTTGTTATAGATGAAATGGTTAATAATGGTGAAGAAGTGGGACTTATAAATGTTCATTTATATAGGCCATTTTCTAGTAAATATTTCTTTAATGAATTACCAAAAAGTGTTACTAAAATAACTGTTCTTGATAAAACAAAGGAATTTTCAGGTACTGGGGCTCCACTATATTTGGATGTCTGTGAAATCTTGAAAGAAGAAAATATTGAAATAATTAATGGAATATATGGATTATCAAGTAAAAATACTACTCCAGGGGATATAAAAGCTGTATTTGATAATATGGATAAACACAATCCTAAAGTAGATTTTACATTAAGCATCAATGATGATGTTACAGGAAGAAATTTAATTCCTTCTGAGTTTAAATTAAGTAAAAAATATAAAGAAATTAAAATATATGGTTTTGGGTCTGACGGAATGGTTAGCGCGTCAAAAAATATTTTAAAGTTATTGGGTAAAAAGGATAGTTTTATACAAGGATATTTTGAGTATGA
>CAZLNV010000006.1:12516-34126 GCA_964561095.1 uncultured Muribaculaceae bacterium
ATAAAATTCTTTATATGTGATACAAGTAAGTTAGATAAAGAATATAAACTAGGTGGTAAGATAAATAATATTATGGCTGTTTACATACTTAAAATTTTAGGTGTAAATAAAAGTTCTATTGAAGAATTTAAAGATTTAATCCTTAAATCCTATAAAGATAAGGAACAGGAACTAATAGATAAAAACATTCAAGCATTAGATGAAGCTTTTAATTATTGTAAAGAATTCGACAACAGTGTGTTAACAATTGATCTGGAAGATAATGATGAAGTTGATGATATTTACAACAAAATGACTTCAAGAAATGGAAATGAAATAAAAGTTTCTGAGATGTTAGAACACAAAGATGGTGTTTATAAAGGTGGGACATCATCTTGTGATAAAAGAAAAATAAGTGAAAAAACTCCTAAATGGACAAAAGAAAATTGTATTGAATGCAATATGTGTTCGTTTGTGTGCCCTCATTCAGTAATAAGACCTTTTGCATTAAATGAAGATGATATGGAATTTAATGATATAAAAAGTGATGAAGTGATTCCTATGATAGGTGATGCTGATAAAAACTTTTATATTGGTGTAGCCGAATCTAATTGTACTGGATGTGGACTTTGTATAAATTCTTGTCCAGGTAAAAATGGAGAAAAAGCATTAGAATTTGGTAATTATAGTGAAAAATTAGATATTAAGAATGAGAGTATTTTTAAGAATGTTAAAAATGAAACTAAGTTTAATAAATATACAGTAAAAGGTTTGGGATTTAGAGAAACTGGATTTGAATTTCCGGGGGCTTGTGCAGGATGCGGAGAAAGTGGATATTTAAATATATTAACTAAATTATTTAAAGAAGAAATTGTTATATCAAATGCTACTGGATGTTCTTCAATATATGGTGGATCTTTGCCATCACTTCCTTACAAAGTGCCATGGATTAGTTCACTTTTTGAAGACAATGCGGAATTTGGTTATGGACTTTACATGTCTTACAAAACTAAAAGGGAAATAATAAAAGAAGTTATGTATGAAACAAAGGACATAGTTAATAAAGAAACAAAAGACATATATAAAAAGTGGTTAGATAATATGAATGACTATGAAATTACATCTAATATAGAAGAAGAATTAAAGCGTCATGAAATACCAAATGAATTAAAAAATTTGTTACCATATGTACCATCTAGAACAGTTTGGATAGTTGGCGGAGATGGATGGGCATATGATATTGGATATGGTGGACTTGATCATGTACTTCATTCAAATGAAAATGTAAATGTATTAGTTTTGGATACAGAGGTTTATTCAAATACTGGTGGTCAAACTTCTAAATCTACAAAATATGCAGGCGTAGCCGAATTTTCATCAACTGGAAAAAAGACAGCAAAAAAAGATTTATTTAGAATTGCAATGTCTATACCTAATGTGTATGTAGCAAGTATTTCTATGGGCGCTAATATGAATCAAACTTTAAAATCATTTAAAGAAGCGTATGAACATGAAGGACCTTCTTTGATAATTGCTTATAGTCCTTGTATAGCTCAGGGTATAACTGGAGGACTTAGAAATAGTTTAGATGAAGAAAAATTATTGGTAGATTCAGGTTATAACATTCTTATGAGATATAATCCAAATGATAAGAAATTATCTATTGATTCAAAAGAACCGGATTTTTCAAAATATGAAACAATATTTGAAAGAGAATTAAGATATAAGAATTTAAAGAATATTAACGAAAAAGAATATAAACAATTATATGAACTAAATATAGACAGTGCTAAAAAAAGATATATGTATTATAAAATCCAAGAAGGTGAAGGAGTAAATGAATAATAGAGTCAAAGAATTAATTAATTTAATAATAAATTATTTGTTTTATAGTAGAATAGATACTGATAAAAAAAGTTTTTACTATGAAAAAATTAGTAATTTAGTTAGTGAAATTGTTAATTCTTATGATGATGTTATTAATTTTTATAAAGAAATTTCTTTAGTAGAATCAGCTGGTTTAAAAAGAGAATTAATGTACTTTTTACAAAAATTTTTAAGTAATAGTGATATTTTATCAACCGAGCAAGTTATAAAATTATATTTGGATAGTGATGAACTATATTTTCTAAATAAGAAAATAAATTTGGAGATGCTGAAAAATTTTATGATGGACAACAATATTGAAGAAAGCAAGATAGGAAAAATATTTAGTATTTCACCGAAGCTTGGAATAGAGTTTTTAAGTAAAGTTAAAAATCATTTGGTAGATGTTGAATATTACCCCAATATGATTAATAATCAATCAGATTTTATAGAACTGGTTAATGTATCAGATGCCTTAACGAATAATACTGTTTCCGCTATAATAAATAATTCGGCTAAGTTTTCCAATGCTTCAGTAGCCAGTTTATATCAATTAGCCGAGGATAATAGTATATCTGAATTATCTTTTATTCCAAATGATAAGCAAAAAAGAATAGTGATACTTTCTAAACTTAATGAAAATCTTTTTAAAAAAAATATTTCAGAGAATGATTTAGAAGAATTTATAGCGAATATAAAATTAAAGAAACTTGGCAATCTTCCAAATGGTCTTAAAATAAACATTCTTAAAATGTCTCTAACAAATCATTTATTGGGCAGAGAAGAGCTTACTTATTTGCTGGATAATATTGATAATAAAACAATATCATTTGCATCTTTCTCAAAATATGATTATGAAGAATTTAAATATGTATTAACTGAATATTTGAATAAATTATCAAATAAGAGTTTAGAAGTAATATTAAATTTGAATTCAACAGCACCCGACATAAAAGAAAATATTCTAAAATACTTGATTTCAAATAAAGAATTTAATTTTATAGAAAAATATGCAAAGAAAATAGAAATAACTTCTGATTTATTTGTATCTATTATTGATAACAACATTAATTCTATAAATAAATTTAGAATAAATATGGAAACTGTTTCTAAAGATTTAGCATTAAAACTTTTGCAAACTCCAAAATATTATAGTCATTTAAATTCTATATCTTTAGTGTATTTGCTAAACCTTATAGACACAGAAGATATGCTTAATATAATTAATAATAAAAGTATGCTTTCATTATTAAATCCTAGTGATTTATCTTATATTATAAGCTTAGAATATGAAGATATTTTAAATAATGATAATATTTTTGAATATTATGACAAAACATTATTATTAGCATCTACTGAAGAGTATCTTAAAAATTATGATGATATTGAATTTTTATTAAATAAGAATATATCTAAATTACTATTTAATAATGAAAATATGCTTAGTAATAGTGATATAGAATCAGTGAAATATTTAATTGATTATACAAGGAATGTAAATAGAGAATTAACTTTTTTGAATATAGATATGATTAAATCTTTTGTTGCACTTTACTTAACTTTTGGAATAGAGGGATCTATAGAATTAATTAATCTAACTGATGTTAATCCTAATATTATGGATGTAATAAAGATTAAAGATAGGCTTCTTCAAGCTAAGATAGATACATTTAGAATTGAAAAAGCTGGTGATATAAACAATGCATTTAATATGATCATGTACAATCTGGATAAAATAAATTCTTTAGAGGATGTTAATAATACTAATTATTCCTTTAACCTATTTATCAAATATTCAGATAAAATTGAACCTTTTAAAGCAATTTCATTATTAAAAAAATATGTAATGTTAAAAAGTATGTCAAATAATGAGGAAGAATTAAAACGTGTTAAAGAGGAAATAAGGAAGCAACTTAAATTAGCTACTGATACGTATATTAATGAAAAAACTAGTGATTATAATAGAGAACTAACCAGCAAAATGAAAGAAAAGCTTAGAATAAAAGAGTCTGTTATTGAAGAATTATCGCGAAAATATTCAAAAGAATTAATTATTAAAAACATGATGGATGAATTTCGTGCAATAATGAACAGCCAAAATAAACAAGATATAAAAAAGAAAGAAGAAATAACGGCAATTTTTAGAAAAAAAATAAATTTATATGGTTTATGTGATTATGAATATTTTGAAAAAAATATGCTAGAGAAAATACTAGGTGATAACTTTAGTAAAGATACATTTTTGTATTATTTAGGATACGATAAACCAGAAAATTATGAGCATTATATTTTTAATAAAAGATTAAAAGAAGAAGTAAATAAAATTAATAATCTATTTTGTAAAAGCAAAGATAAAGATATTATGCTAAAGTGTTTGTTGGGTATTGAAGACATATCAGAAATCAAAGACTTTAATAAGATTAATCTTGTAAAAGAGAAGTCACATGCTATAAATAAATTTAGACATTATTTAAATTATGATGGTAATAAACTAATTTATAATTTAGATGATTTGCCGGATGAAAATGAATGTCAAAGATATGAAGAAATTAATATGTATCTTAAAAGCATTAGTAAGCAAATATTTAATATAATGCAAAGCTCGTTTACCCCACAAGAAAGACTGGGTATTGATTCAAAAGATTTATTAGATTATTTTGAGGGAAAAATAACTGTAAACGAAACGAATTATGAAATAGTAAAAAATCCTTTGAAAACAAAAGAGATAAGTTTATTATTTTCAAATTTTGATTTTAGTTCTCATGAAAATGAAGACCTTGAAGAAAAAATAAAAAGATTTGTGTTTAATAATATCTATAGCATAAGGTTTTTGTCGGATTCAGATAATCAATATTATGCTAAAAATTTTGGATATATTTTGTCTCACTACGATAAAGTATCTTCAATTTGTAAAGCATTAAATATTAATATAGATGATATCAATGTAGAAGAATTGAAATTATTGCAAGATTATATTTTATTAGAGTTAACTTCTTTTGGAGAAACAGTAAACAAAGAAATTATTAGTAAACTTATAAATGAAACCGATTTTGTGGAGATTGAAGAAGCATCTAAAAGAGTAGAAATGGGTATTAATTTGTTAGAAGCATCTCAAAAGAAGATTAGAAGTTCCGTCCCCTCATTAAAAAGTCCAAATTATGAAATATTAGATTCTCATGATCCTAAAAGCTTAATTTCTGGAATGGTAAACTCAAGCTGTTTTAGAGTCGGGGGAACTGGGAATGACTTTATATCTTATTGTGTTCTTAGTAAAGATGGCTCAATAATATTTTTAAAAAATCCTAAAACCGATGAGGTGATAGGAAGAATAAGCGCGGTTAGAAGAGGGAATACATACTTTTTACATCAACTGCAGATAAAGTCCGATTATGCATATGAAAGTGAAGTCCAAGAGATGTGTGAAAACTCGATACAGGAATTAAGTGATGATATCATAAATAAGACAGCCAACACTGATGAACCAATTGAATATGTAACTATTACTACATTTAAAAATTTTCAAAACATATTAAAAAATAAAGAAGAATTAACTAAAAAAAAGTGTTCTTATGTGGTTGATCCAATAGATATTACAACAAGTGACTATGCAAATTATTTATCATATCCTGATTTAGAAAAAAAATCTATTTATAGTAGTTTTTATCATAATTATGATGCGTGTGAGACCATAATTGTTTCAAAATCGGAACATAATCCAACTATAAAAGATTATTCGGCTAAACCAATATATTTAAGAGAAAGAAAGAAAATAGAAAAATATGATCTTACTGAGAATCATATGAATATTTCTTTAGAACAAAAAATAAGGGGAATATTATATTTGTTTTATAGAAAAGAAAATGATAAATTAGAATCAGATCGTAATTCTAAAACATACGAATTAGATGATTTAAAGGAAGTAACCCTAGGAGAAGACTGGTGCATTTTACAATATAATAACGGGAAGGTTGATAGATTCAATTTAGAGTATGATGAAAGAAGCCTAGAAGAAGAAAACGAATATTCTAAGGAAGCAGAGAGGAAAATATGATATGAAAATAAAATATGGTAAAGTTATTTTTGTAGATAAAGAACTTATAAAAATTGATTGTGACAAAGAATTATATATAGCATTTCCCAAACATAATGTAGAGCTTAATGAAGGAGATGAAATAACATTTATATCAAGGAAAATGTCTTTAGGAGAAAAACCTTTACTTATTGCAGAAGATATAAGAATTGAAAAGCATAATATATTAAAAAAACAGTAATTACTGTTTTTTTATGCAATAAAAATGGATTGCCCCCCTGAAGAGCAATCCGGAAAAAAGAATAAAAAGGGGTTGGCTAGTGTGATACTAGCACCAATTCGCCTAAAAGTGAATTGGTAAGTCTATATACTATAGTAAATGGGGAGATTTGTCAACAACAAAAATTAAAAAAGATTAAAAATTATTATAAATGCAATCTATCATAAAAAAATAAATTCATAGAATATTTTAGGTGATAAATATGAATAAAATAATAATTGATGTACAAGATAGATATTACTATGATATGTATCATTATCCTGGTGCGATTAATATACCTTATGATGACTTAATGAATAATTATAGAAATTATTTAAATAAAGATGACATATATTACTTATATTGTAAAAGTGGTAAATTAAGTAGAAGAGCTGCTACTATACTTAGTTACTTAGGATATAATGCATTTGTAGTGGAAAAATAGTGAATTATATATTATAATTAATTCGAGGTTTTATGGAAGCAATAAGTGAATTTATATATAAAATAATAGATATGATGGGAATATATGGTCCAATATTATCATGCGGATTAATAATGATTGAATCAATATTTCCTATTATGCCTCTTGCAGTATTTATCACAATAAATTTTTTAGCATATGGGAATTTAATAGGTTTTATAATATCTTGGATATTTACTGTAATAGGTTGCATTATGTCGTTCTATTTATTTAGAAAAGGTATTCAAGGATGGTTTCAAAGACTAACTAAAGATAAAACAAAATTAAATAATTTGATGGTTAAGTTTGATAATATATCTTTTCCGGAACTAACAGTAATAATTGCGATGCCTTTTACTCCTGCGTTTTTGGTTAACATAGCCGCGGGCCTTTCTTCAATGAATAAAAAGAAATTTATAGTATCAATATTAGTAGGGAAACTTGGACTTGTTTATTTTTGGGGATATATTGGTACAAGCTTGGTCGAAAGTTTCAAAGAACCTATGATATTAGTTAAAATAGCTATAATTCTTATTCTTACTTACATAGCATCTAGATTATTAAAGAAACTATTTAAATTATAGATTTTTTCTATACTTTTTGATATAATACTATCTAATTTAGGGGGATATGTGGATAAAGAAGAGGAAAAGAAAAAGTTTTTATTTGATTTAAAAAAAGAAATAGATGATTTGAAAAATCAAGTAAATCCTAGTAAAAAGCAGATCTTAAAATCAGAATTAAAAAGAAAAGCAATAGTAAGTAGTAAAATATCATTTAAATTTTTAAAAACCATTTTACCACTTATATTAGCCGCGGTTATTTCGGTTGGTGGAGCAAAGTTTTTGGGACTAGGTTATCCATTTATAACGGATGACAAAAAGAAATATTTAACAACATGCCAAGAAATAGATGAAAATGGTAATGTTGATACTTCATATCAATACTTAGCCGGTGCTAAAGAAGTTACAAATGTAAACTATTTTTCAAAGTGGGATTATATTGATGGTGAATATAGAAGAACTTTGGGTGAATATAGTACTGATGATTATACATTAGAAGAAATACTTGAATATTTTAATCTTAATAATGAAATTTCAGGACTTTTAGGAAAAATTCCAGAACCAGTTACAGAAAGAAGTCTAGAAATGCCAAGTGAAAATGAAGCACAAATAAAAATAAAAAATTATGAAGTTAATAAAGAAGAATATATAATAGAAACTGAAAGTAGTCATGAGAATTCGACTAATAGTGTTTTGATTTGCCTTTTATTTTTTTTATCCGAAGTTTTAGCGGCTCTTATGGTTTTCACGGGTGAAAGAAATATTTCTAAAGAATATATAAAAAGTGCAAAAGAAAAATATAATTTTCAATTAAGCGAATCTGATAAAGAATTATTAACTACATTACTTAAAATAAAAGAAGAAAATTATAAAACTTTAACTAGGAGATTAAACGATGGAAAATAATTTTGATTTTGTTGATTTATCTAAAAATGATAGTTTTTCTTCTTTAAATGGTTCTGATATTCAAGAATTAGTTTATCAGTTAAATCACTATTTACTTGAGATGAGGGATGAATTGGGTTTTGATAACTCTATAACTTTTGGGACTGAAATTGAGTTTGAAAACATTAGAAATGGAAAGACATTTCTTGATGTACAAAACAATTTTAATAAAATAAATGGCGAAATCTTTAATAAGAATAGCTGGGAAATAGGCCATGATGGAAGTTTAACAAAAGGTGGTGAAATACAAAGCCCTATATTAACTGATAAAAAAGAAAATTGGGAAGATTTGAAAAAAATCTGTGAGTTTGTTAAAAAATATGCTAGTGTTGGTGAGCATACTGCTGCCCACGTACATGTAGGGGCTCATATATTTAAAGGCAGGAAAGAAAACTGGTTAAATCTTTTAAAATTATGGTCTACATATGAGAATGTAATTTATAGATTTGTTTATGGAGAATATTTAACAAAATTACCAGGTATAGGATTTTGTTCTCCATCTGCAAGTGTTTTTGCTAATGACTATAAGTCATTAAAAACTAAAAGAGTATCATTTGATCAATTAATAAGTGAAATATCTCATAGAAGAGGGCAAGCAATAAACTTTAAAAATGTAAATACATTATCATGTGATCTTGCTGATCGTAACACTATTGAGTTTAGATGTCCTAATGGAACTATTGAACCAGCCATTTGGCAAAATAATGTAAATTTATTTATTAGTTTATTACTTTATTCAAAAAAAAGAGATTATGATTTTGATACTATTGAAGAAAGGTTAAAAAGTTTGCCATATAATATTTCTGATTCTTCTAATATTTATTCTTACTATACACAAATATATTTAGAACAGGCACTTGAATTAGTTGATTTAATATTTAGAAGAAATATTGATAAGGTATATTTCCTAAAACAATACTTAAAATCATTTATGATATCTAATGATCCAATGAAAGTGTCTCCAACTTTAACTAAAAATGCAACTAAAAAATAGTTGTTTTTTTAATACTCAAAAAGTGATAAAATAATAGATAGAGGTAAGTTATGGAATATATAATTATTGGATTATGTGGTTTGATATTAATTCTTCTATTAGTGTTATTAATTCTTTCTAGAAGAAAAAGTATAAATGAGACTAATATAACTGAAAGACTAGGTAAAATAGAAACTAGTTTGGTAAAAGAGATTGGTGAATTTAAATTAAATTTTTCGAATGATTTAACAAAAGATTTTATTACTTTAAATGATAAAATAGAAAAAAAATTAAATATGATAAATGATAAAGTAAATGAAAGAATAGAAGTTAATTTTGAGAAAACTAATAAAACTTTTTCAAATGTTTTAGAAAGATTAGCTAAAATAGATGAAGCTCAAAAGAAAATTGATAATTTAAGTAATGATATAGTTTCTCTTCAAGGTATTTTAACAGATAAAAAAACCAGAGGTATATTTGGAGAGGTTAATTTATATCATATATTATCAAATGTTTTTGGAGAAAAAAATGATAAAATTTATAAGACTCAATATACTTTATCAAATGGTTTTATAGCTGATTCAGTTTTATTTGGTCCAGAACCTTTGGGAACTATTTGTATTGACTCAAAATTCCCGTTAGAGCATTATAGAAGTATGATTGAAAAAGGAATAACTGCTGAGGAAAGAACTATCAGGGAAAAACAATTTGAAATAGATGTTAAGAAACACATAGACGCAATAAGCAGTAAATATATTATTAAAGGTGAAACTGGTAATCAAGCAATTATGTTTTTACCCGCAGAAGCAATATTTGCTGAAATAAATGCATATCATCCTAATATAATAACTTACTCACAAAAAAGATGCATTTGGATTGCTTCTCCAACAACTTTAATTAGCTTATTAACAATAATACAAGCTGTATTAATGGGATTAGAAAGAGATAAGTATGCATCTATAATACATGATGAATTGAATAAACTTGGAATAGAGTTTGATAAATATAAAATAAGATGGGATAAATTATCAAGAAGTATAAATACAGTTACTAGTGATATAAAAGATATAAATATTACTACTGATAAAATATCAAAAAGGTTTGATTCAATCAGCCATGTTAAACTAGAGGGTAGTAAAAGAATAGAAGGAGGTGAAGAATAGTGGAAGGTTTTATAACAATTTTAATAGTACTTGGAGTAATAGTTTTACTATCAGTAAGACAAATTAACGAATTTGAAAGAGGCGTAAAATTTACTTTAGGAAAGTTTTCTAAGATAATGCAACCAGGCTGGAATATAGTTTTACCTGTATTTCAATCTTATAGGAAAGTTGATATTCGTACTAGAACTGTAGATGTTCCAGAACAAGAAGCAATAACTAAAGATAATATTTCTATTAAGATTAATGCAGTATTATATTATAAAATTTTTGATGCGGCTAAATCTTTAATAGCAGTAGAAAACTTTAACTTTGCAGTAAGTCAACTTGCTCAAACAACTATGAGAAATGCAGTTGGTTCTGTAAGTTTGGATGAATTATTATCTGAACGTGAAAAAATAAGTGCTGAAATATGTAAGATAGTAGACTTAGCTACAGACCCTTGGGGAATAAAAGTAGAAAATGTTGAATTAAAAGATATCTCATTACCAGAGGAAATGAAACGAGTAATGGCTAAAGCGGCTGAAGCTGAACGTGAGAAAATTGCTGTTATAACTAAAGCAAAAGGTGAAGTTGAAGCATCTAAAAATTTAGCTGAAGCAGCAAGAACAATGTCAACTGCTCCTGGAGCATTACATTTAAGAACATTATCTACAATTAATGATGTGAGTAGTGATCAATCAAATACTTTAGTATTCTGTGTACCACTTGAGGTACTTCAAGCTTTTCAAGGAAGCGACTTAACTAAAATAGTTGACAAAGTAAGCAAAACAAAGAAAAAATAAGACGAAAGTCTTTTTTTCTTTACTAAAAAGCTTATATATTTTATAATTTAATTAGAGGGTGGTTATGGAATTAGATAATTGTATTTTATTTAAAGATAGAAAAATAATAGAAGAGGGGATAAAGAAAAAATATTATGCTCCTTATCAACTATATTATGATGCTGCTTTGCTAAAAATGGTATTTGAAAAACTTGGTATTGATTCATCTTCATTGAATGATGAACCACCTTATAATGATTATAAAAATAATTTAATGTATAAAAAAGAATTTGCGTCATATTGTGATTATTGTGACTTCATGGACAAAAATTTTGAGTTATATTTAAAGACTGCAAGAACTTTTTCAGATATATTGAAGAAAAATGAATTTATATATATGGAAAATTTTAATTGTTCAAGATCTTATACGATGAATGAAATGATAAAAATATTGCTAGATTTTTATGCTTCACTAGGTGAAAATGAATATAACTTTGCATTAAAATATATTAAGGAAAAACGAATATTTTTGATACAAAAAGATTTAGATGAACCAGAAGTTGATGGAAAATGTTTTACCACTAAATATTTGGGCGGTTCTTATATATTTGTAATATCTGCTGGCAAGATTGATTTAAAAACAATGATGAATATAGCTCATGAACTCGGGCATGCATATGAAAGAGAAATGGTAAATCACAAATTTAATAAATACAACGCTTTTGAAACTAAACATATAGTTGAAGTGAGCTCCATATTTTATCAAAGTGAATTTTTAAGGTATCTAGAAAAAAATAATATAAATTATTTTGAAACTGTTAATTTAATAAATAGTTTTTATAATTGGGCATCTAGTTTTAATGAAGATTTACTTTCTATAGCTGATGAAGATTTAATTGTTGAAGAAGATAGTCTCTATACACTAACGGATAAAGACAATTGGTTTATCGGCAATGATTATGAATTTATAAAATTATTTAATAAATGTGATGAAAATCTTAATATAACTGGTGAAGTTTTTCCGTTTTCTGCTGATGTAGATGATGATATATTGTATGGAAATGGGACATATATTGCATTGCATTTGCAAGAATTGAAAAAGCAAGATCCTAAAGAGTTTAAAAGAGTATTTAATAATTTTCTTACTATGAGAACTTTGATGAGTTATGATGATATTCTAGAAATGCTTGGAATAAATAAAGAAGACTTTTTAAGTGGTAAACTAATTGAATCACAAGTTAAAAAAGATAATGAAGCATTTAAAAGAATATATAAAATGAATACATAAAAAAACAGAATTAAATTCTGTTTTTTCTTTATAAAAATATTAGTACTAAAACGCCAACTATTAAACAATATATACTGAAATATAAGAAATTCCCCTTTTTAACAGCGTTCATAAACCATCTAAGTGTAAAGTAAGAAACTATGAGTGAAGCTATAAAACCAAGTGAATAAGGAAGTGCAATTATATTTAAATTAGAGCTCTCTAATATATCCTTCATTCCTAAAATAATAGTGCCCAAACTGATTGGGATATATAACATGAATGAATATTTTAATGCTGGGCTCCTTTTTATATCTCTAAACAATGCTGCGATTAGAGTTGAACCACTTCTACTAATTCCGGGTATTAAAGCAATTACTTGAATTAAACCAATAATTATTGCGTCTTTCCACGTCAAATCTTTATCTTCTTTGGTTCCTTTTATATTTCTAACTAAGAATAAGAAAACAGCTGTTATTAGAAAAGATATCCCAACTAATGTAGTAGTTTGTAATAAAGTTTCTATTTTATCCTTTAATAAAAATCCGGCAATTCCAACAGGTATAACACCAACTATTATTAACCAGCAATATTTAAAGTCTTGCTTAGTTTCTGGAGTTTTTTCTTTAAAATATTTAAAAAAGTTGCTTATTAATTTAGTTATATCATTCCAATAGATAATAAGTATTGCTATTAAGCTACCAAAGTTAACTATTATTTCAAAGTTTAAATCATTAAGTACTCCTGCATTAGCGCCTAAAATTTGTTTAAATATAAAAACATGACCACTTGATGATATTGGCAATGGTTCTGTAAAACCTTGTATAACTCCTAACACTATATATTTTAAAATATTGACTATCATACGTCACCTCTAATTAATTATATAATAATCCTAGAAAAATAGAAATATAATTTAATACACGGGGGTGTAAAATGCTTCTTAAAATACTTATGTTTTTAACTGGGGTAGTTATGTGTTCTTTATCTTTAACATTTATAGTGCTTTACTTAAATATGATAAATTTAGGGTATAGTTTAATGGAATTTGTAAACTTTATTATTAGTAGATGGGAATGCTATTTGTTAATAGTTGGAATAATATTAATTATATTTTCATTAAGGAAAAGGAGAAAATAATAATGATATTTGTATATGATCTATCGGTAAATTTTAATGACGAGGCATATAAATTTTATGAATGGAAAGAAACTGATGAAATAGAGTATTTGAAAAAAAGTGTACTAATAAAAGTAAGCAATTATTTATATAGAAAAATAATTTCTAATAATATAATTGTTGACTCTATGTTTCTAAATACTATAAAAGATAAAAGTGAACTGATAAAAAATAAAAAATATGAAAAATTAGAATTTATGTGCATATTTACAAATGGAGAAGATAGTGTTGGCGTAATTTTTAATTCAGACGGAAAAATAATGGAATATACTAAATTTACATTACAAGATGAAATAGAATTATTGGAAATATCTTATTCTTTAAAAATTAAGAAAATAAATTATAAGGAAATAACAAATAATGATTATAATATTTCTTTTGTTACAAGAGAAGGTAAAAAAATAATAAAATTAATTTTAAATGAATTAGAAAAAATTAAAGATGAAAAAGACAAATTAAATTATCTATATTACGAATGGTTTAATCATAAATGTGAACTAGATAATCCTTATGATGAACTAGTTAATAGTATTAAATCATATTATGATGAATCACATATGAAATTTTTGGATATTTTAAATATAATTTCTATTAAAAATAATGTATAAAATATTTTTTATTGTAAAAGATATTATTAAGGAGGAATATATGAAAAAGTTAATTTTGGTTTTAGCAAGTGTTATGCTGTTGATAGGATGCACGAATAACTCCCCTACAAAAAGGACTGAAGAATTTTTGACTAAATATCAATCATTATCAGATGATGTTATGTCCGACTTGGATTTATCTGCAGAAACTGAAAACCTGGGTTCGACTTCTACTGCCACTTATAAGGATGTTATCAAAAGGCAATATCAAAATATGAAGTATGAGATAACAAATGAAACAGTTAATGGTGATGAAGCTATTGTAACTGCTAAAATTACTGTGTATGATTTATATAAAGTAAGAAGTGAATCACAAACTTATATGATGACGAATCCAACAGAGTTTAATGATGAAACAGGAACCTATAGTCAAAATAAATTTAGAGAATATGAACTGAGTAAGATGCTTAAAACCAATAATACTATAGATTATACTATTGACTTCTATTTAGAAAAAGTAGATGATACTTGGACAATGAAAGAATTAAGTAATACTACAAAAGAAAAACTTCATGGCATATACAATTATGAATCAGAGCAATAAATGCTCTTTTTTTATGCCAATTTATATGTTATTTTATTGACAAAATCCGACAGTTTTAGTACTCTTATTTTAGAATAGGATAAAAGGTTTTATGAAAAAAATAAGAATACTTTTGTGTTTATGCATATGCATGTTTTTTAATGTAGGATTTACATATTCTAAAGAAATAAAAGGCAATGATGGAGATATTAATCCTTTATATCTAGAATATGAAAAATTAAGTGATGCTGAGAAAGAAAAAGTAACAATTACACCGAATAAGTATATTCACTACTATAAGAAGTCAACAAAACCGGAGTTTAAAAAAGGAACTTTTGCTGTTGATCCAACGTATCCCACTACATTTGATTTAAGAAATGTAAATGGAAATAATTACGTAGCGCCTATTGATAATCAAGGCCAAACTAGTTTGTGCTGGGCATTCTCTGCTAATAATTCGCTTGAATCATATATGCTAAAGAATTCTATGGGCGAATTTAATTTTTCTGAGAGGCAATTAGATTATGCATTATCAAAAGATGGAGTAACAGGGAAAAATTTATATAATTATCGTGAATTACTTTCTGGTGGTTCAAATTTTTATGTTAATCTTTTATGGTTTGGCGGTGTTTCTCCAGTAACTGAAGAAGTATTTGGAGCTTTTAATGAACTAAATACAGTAAAAACTTTGGATGAAGTTCTTTCATATGAAAATGTTGAATATGATGTTACAGGGGTCGCATTTTTGCCTTCATTTTATATAGATAGCGAATGGAATAATACAGAATTAAAAGCAAATGTTTTAGAATATAATAAAATAATAAAAACACACATTATGAATTATGGAGCAATTAGTTCATCTATATACTGGTATTTCTTTAATCCAGAAACAAATCTATTATATAATCCGGGGACTGCAGATTTTAATGATTATTATGATACTGGTCATGCAGCTACAATAATCGGATGGAATGACAGTTATGGTGATATTGATGATGATGGAATAGGTGATGGTGCTTGGCTAATTCAGAATACTTGGGGAGGTATATATAGCTACTATTACGTATCATATTATGATGAAAATATTGTAGAAGATATGATCGGAGTAAAAGCAGTAGAAGAAAAAGATTGGGACAACATGTATTTTGAAGGGAGTGCTGAAGTAAATAATATATCTTCAAATACATTGGTATATAATTATGAAAAAGATAATTCTACTGAAGCATTAAAATATATAAAATTATATGCTTATAATGATGAGAATGAAACAAGTACAATGAATGTTTCAATAAAAGAAAAAAGTGATGCTAGTTACATAAATATTGGTGATTTCAATATAACTGATGGAATAAGTATTATTAATCTTGGTGATTATGAAGTTGATGACGATTTTCAAGTTAAATTTGTAAGTGATAATTTATATTATTCTGCAAATCTTGTTACGAGTAATGTAAATTCAGTTCAACCTTCAATTACTATTTCTTCAGTGGTTCAACCTTTCGATATTGATTATTCTTTAGGAGAAATAGTTGTCTTAACTAAAGGTATTAATACTGGCGAAATATTAGACGTAAAAATTGTGAATGAAAACAATGTAGATATAACAAGCAGATTTGATATAGTTTCTAACCCTGTTGTAAATGACATAACTTCTATAAATTTTAATTTAAAAGATGGTCAAAATCTTAATAATATATTTGATTTTAAAGTTATAGTATATAAAGATGAAATTAGTGATGAAAAAGAAATGTTTATTTATAATTTGGAAGGCAAGGGCACTGAAGAAGAACCTTATTTAATTAGTTCAGTCATTGATTTTCGTGGAATTGGGTCGCATGAATTAAACTCCGAAGGTTGCTATAAAAGCACTAAATATTTTAAACTAGTTAATAATATTAATTTTTTAGCTGTATATTCAGATATACATGGCATATATTTATGTAATGCCGTAATTGATGGAGATGGATATACAATTTATAATTATAAATCTAATATTGGCGCGGCATTATTTAATACTATTAAAAATGTAGAAATAAAAAATTTGAGATTAGATTATTTTGACATTAAACTTTCAGAGGGAAGTACAGGAGTTAATGAAGAGATAGCGCCTTTAGCTTCAGGAGTTTTTAACAGTAAATTATCTAACATATATATAGGACGTAATGTAAAAATTACAAATGAAGTCTCGCTTTATTCTTCTTCTGGGATGGTAGGATACTTTGAAAATAGTTCCATTACAAATTCATACAGTGAAGCTGTAATAACATCATATAATCAAGGCACATTTGCAGATGTTGTTGGTATAGTCGGTAATGCGATATTCGACTTTGAAAAGTTAGATGCAACTAGTCCTTCTAGTTTGACTATTGAAAATAATTATTTTAAGGGAACAATAGCTGTTATTAAAGATGAAAATTCTAATAACGTTTCAGATAATTATGAATTATATGGTGTAACAGGTAATTTAGTATATCGCACTACTCCAAATAGCACTCAAAATCCTAATGGTTATGGGATGATTATTAGAAACAATTATTTTACTAATAATGAATTAGAGGAAGAAGAAGGGTTAGTATATTACTATCCTACTGACACAATTGGAAACATTGTAACATCTGGGGATGCATCATTAGCAATTTTAACAAGTTCTAATAATTTAAAGAAAACAAATGCAGAGATGCTTGAACAAGCTACTTATGCTGGATTTGACTTTACTAATACTTGGAATATATTAGAAAATAAAACTCCTATATTGAGAATAATTAAAACTACTCCAGCAGCAACATCAATAGAAATTGATGTAGATTATACAATATTTTATCTTAATGAAAACGGAATTTTTATTGACATAATTGCAGAACCTGAAGAGTATGTAGACATTGCGTGGAGTGCTACAAATGAAAATGTAACTAGTATGGACGTTGATATATATGGAGGAGTGTGGCTATACACACAAGGTGTTGGTACTTCTCAATTATGTGTTGAAGACATAAACGGAGGTGCACAGGATTGTGTAACAATAGAAGTACGAGAATTAAAACTATTAAATAGTGAAGAATTTAGAGTTGATAATACGAGCCAATATGTATACATGTTAGATTCATTAAATGTAAGCGATATTATTTCAGGAATCGGCTACCAAGCTAAAACAATAGAAGTAATAAAAAATGATGAAAATTCTTCTTATGTAGGGACTGGTTCTGTAATAAAATTTTGCGGTAATAGTAATAATTGTTATCAATATGAGACAATCATTCCAGCGGATGTAAATGGTGATGGTGAAATAGATGTATTCGATCTTATAAATGTTCAAAAAGAAATTTTAGGTATTGAAGAATTAAGTAAAAATTCATATTGGACAGCCGCGGATTATGAATCAGATGACGAAATCGATATATTTGACTTAATAAAAATTAATAAAAGAATATTAGGAATGGAGTGATAGAAATGAAAAAATTAGTAAAGATATTTCTTCTAGTAATATTAGCATTATCTCCTAAACTTGTGAATGCCGCTACTGGAAGTGCAAGTATTAGTTGTCCAACAAAGTTGAATGCGGGTGCAACTTTTAATTGTGTAATTAAAGCAACTAGTTCAGATGGAGCAATTTCTGGATTTCAAACCGAATTAAGTTTAAGTTCTGGAATAGCTTGCAGTAGTTTTTCTTCTACTAACTTTAACGGGGCAAAAAATGGTAACACTATAGCTGTATACCTTAAAGATACAGGCGCAGTAGCTTCCCCAGCAACCGTTGGAACTCTTTCCTGTGCGTTAAGTGCAAACGCTAGTGGAAATCAAGCAATATCTCTTACATCAAATAAAATGGGTGTAGAAACCGAAGATGGAACTTCAAAAGTATATCCACCAGCAGTCAGTGCATCAATCCATGTTAATAGTAGTGTTAATACATTAGATTCATTAACTTTAAGTGCGGGTACACTAAGCCCTGAATTTTCTATAAATACTACTTCTTATACTGCAACTGTAGATGCTGCAAGTGTTATAATAAGTGCGGTTAAAACAGATTCAACTTCTACAGTGTCCGGAACAGGTAGCGTAGTTTTAAAATATGGCGCTAACGCAGTAAATGTGGTGGTAAAATCTGAAACCGGTGTATCTAAAACCTATAAGATAGTAATAACAAGACCGGATAATAGGGAAAGCGTTAATACGTTAAAAGCATTATCAGTTAATGCGGGAACATTAAGTCCAAGTTTTAGTGCTATAACAACAAGTTATAAAGTAACTGTGGAATCAACTGTTACTAAGATTACTTTTGCTGCAAGTCTTACAAGTGAGAAATCATCATTTGTAAGTAGTCAAGGTCCTAGAACAGTAAATTTAAATTATGGAAGTAATAAAGTATTAATTTCAGTAAAAGCTGAAAATGAGGCAACTAAAGCCTATACAATAGAAGTAACAAGAAAAGATGGCAGAAATACTGATGCCACACTTTCTTCGCTAACTTTAAGCGCTGGAAATATATCATTTGATAAAACCCTTACTGAATACACTATGAATGTAGCGTATGAAACTGAAAATATTACAGTTAATGCAACTCCAGCAGCTTCAACTTCAAAAGTAAATATAACAGGTTCAGGAGCTCTTAAATTAGGTATTAATAAAGTAACAATCGTTGTTACTGCTGAAAATGGTACAACAAAAATATACACATTAACAATAAATAGAAGTAGTGAAGCAAATAAAGTATTAAGTTCAAACAAAAATTTAAAAAATATGACAATCTCAGGTATGAAGTTAGATTTTTCAACTGAACAAAAAGA
This sequence comes from uncultured Muribaculaceae bacterium, assembly GCA_964561095.1. GTDB lineage: Bacteria > Bacillota_I > Bacilli_A > RF39 > UBA660 > CAZLNV01. Next base: position 31,919 of record CAZLNV010000006.1, read on the forward strand.
ATACACAGTAAAAATAAAAGAAGGTCAAACAAGTTTAGATATTGAAACTTTAAAAGATGATGAAACATCAACTATACAGATAATAGGAAACGAAAATTTAAAAGATGGAAGTGTAATTCAAATTATTGTTACTGCGGAAGATAATACAACATCTACATATAAAATCATTATAGAAAAAGAATCAAAAGTGGTAGCCTGGAAAGTAATAGTTTCAATCTTAAGTATACTTGTTTTAGCAGGTGCCTCAGTATTTATATTTAAGAAAACTAAAAAGAAAAAACAATAATTATTTAAAGAACAAATTTTAATAAATTTGTTCTTTTTTCATATATTAATATAGATGAAAAAAATTATATTATTTTTATTTCTTTTACTAATTCCTATAGATGTTGAAGCATCTTCAGCATCTTTTGCAGTGATGGATAGTGACTCTGGAAGAATACTTGCTGGTTCTAATATAAATGAAAGCATGTTAATAGCCTCAACTACTAAAATAATGACAGCAATTATTGCTTTAGAAAATTCAAAATTAACTGATAAATATAAAGTAGGGGAAGAGATTGATAAAGTATATGGATCAGCAATATACGTTAAAAAAGATGAAATATTAACGCTTGAGGACTTACTCTATGGTTTACTACTTAGAAGTGGAAATGATGCTGCAATGGTAATCGCAAGCAATGTAACTGATTATGATAATTTTATAAAATTAATGAATAAAAAAGCAGCATCTTTAGAAATGCATAATACAGTCTTTACAAATCCTCATGGATTAGACGATGATACTAAAAATTATTCAACTGCTAAAGACTTAGCAATTTTAATGAAATATGCTATGGAAAATGGTCAATTTGCTAAAATAACAAGCACTAAAAAATATAAATGTGAAACAAATTTGAATATTCATATTTGGTATAATAAAAACGATTTGTTAACAGAATATAAATTTGCTACCGGAGGTAAAATTGGATACACCAAAAAAAGCGGACACATATTTGTTTCCTCAGCTACTAAAGAAGATAAAAATTTAATAGTGGTAACATTTAAAGATACAGATAGATTTAATAATCATGAAACTTTATATGAAAAATATTTTAATATGTATGAAAAATATCAAATATTAAATAGGTACACATTTATAGTTGATGAAAAGCAATATAAAAAGTATCATTTGTATATTAAAAATGATTTTTATATGTTACTTAAAAATAGTGAAATTAAAAATTTAAAACTTGATATTCACCTTGCTAAGAATAAAATTATATTTGGCGAAACAAAAATAGGTTATGTAAATGTAATGTTAGGGGAAAATATTATACACAGTGAAAATATATATGGGATCGTGGACAAATCTAAAATAAATAAAATCAAGTCCTTATTGTATTTTTGGAAAAAATAATATATTATTAACTAAGTGAGGTTAATATGATAAGACTACAAAAATATATGGCAGAATGTGGAGTAGCATCTCGTAGAAAAAGCGAAGAATTAATTTTAAAGGGTGAAGTCTATGTTAACGGAAAACAAGTAAAAGAACTTGGAACTAAGATTAATGAGAAAGATGAAGTAATTGTATCAGGCAATACTATAGGGAAGGAATCTAAAGAGTATTATTTATTATATAAGCCTAATAAAGTAGTAAGTACTGTTAAGGATGAAAAAGGAAGAACTACAGTAGTGGATTTAATTGAAAGTAAAAATAAATTATTTCCTGTAGGTAGACTTGATTATGATACGACAGGAGTACTCTTAATTACTAATGATGGAGAACTATCTAATAAGTTAACACATCCTAAATTTGAAGTGGAAAGAGTATATGAAGTAAAACTAGAGGGAATTATTAAAATAGCCGAAGTTAAAACTATTGAGAATGGTGTTGTTATTGATGGAGTGAAATCTAAAAAATGTAAAATTAAATTAAAAAAAGTTGATAAAAAGAATAATAAAAGTTATTTAATTGTTACTTTAGAAGAAGGTAAAAATCATGAAGTTAAAAACATGTTTAAATGTTTTAATTATGAAGTAGTAAAATTAAAAAGAATTAAGTACTCGTTTTTAACATTAGAAGGTTTAAATATGGGAGAGTATAGACGCCTTAATGCAAAAGAAATAAAGGCATTAAAATCTTTAGCAAAATAAAAAGAGAAATTATCTAGTTTTGAAGTGATAAAGTAAAAGTAGACACAAATAAAAAAGTGTTTACTTTTA